>NZ_JBHVGB010000062.1:0-28525 GCF_042801335.1 Nocardioides sp. NPDC057577
GCCGTCGTCGCTGGGAAGGGACCTACTCGAACGGGTCGAAGTAGGCGACCGTGGCCGCGTCGATGTTGCTGTCGATACCGACGGGGTCGAACCCGATGGTGCTGGCGCCGGTGACGTACACGCGTCGCTTGCCGTCGGGCCCGCGGTCGAGCACGACGCCGTTGCCGCCGTCCGATCCCGCGGTGGCGTCGTAGCTCGCCGACCACACCTTCTCGCCGTCGGTCATGTCGTAGGCGATGGTCAGGTAGTCGAGGTCGGTCTCGGTGTCCGCGGACTCGCCGGTGACGACCGCACGGGTGCCGTCCTCGGAGATCGTCACGTCCCAGGGGATGTCGGAGCCGTGGGCGTTGCCGTCGTGCGTCGCCGCCCAGACCTGCTCACCGGTCGTGACGTCGTACGCGACGGTGGCGTAGTCCATGTTCGTGGCACCCTCGACGTTGCCGGTCACCAGGATCTTGCTGCCGTCAGGGGTGAGCTCGGTGGCCTGCGGCACATCGGTGCCGGCACCTCCGTGTTCAGAGGACCACTTCTCCTCGCCGGTGGCGAGGTCGTAGCCGACGGTGGCCCAGTCGGTCTGGCGGTCGGTGTTGCCCACGCCGCCGGTGACGACCACCGTGGACCCTGCGATCTGGACCTGGTCGGAGATGTCGATGCCGTTCGCGCTTCCGTTGCGGAGCACGTCCCACAGCTGCTCGCCGGTCTCGGCGTCATAGGCCACGGTGCCCCAGTCGGTGAGACCGGTGCCCGCGCCCCGGCTCTGACCGGTGACGACGATGGTGGCACCGTCCTCGCTGACCGCGATCGCCCGGGCGTCGTCGGTGCCGTTCACCGGGTCGTCGTAGCGCGAGACCCACAGCTGTTCGCCGGTCGCGGCGTCGAAGGCCACGGTGGCGTAGTCGAGATGGGTGTCGCCGACGTTCTGGTAGCCGGTGACGTAGATCCGCTTGCCGTCGGGGCTGACCACCAGGTCGTTGACCGTGTCCGAGGCCTGGCCGGGGCCGTCGAGACTGGTGTTCCACTTCTCGGCGCCGCTGGCCCCGTCGTACGCGATCGCGACGAGGTCGCCGCCGCTGGTGCCGGAGACGTAGACCGTCTCGCCGTCGGGGCTCATCCCGAAGCCGGCCGGCTCGTCCGATCCGCCGTTCGAGCCGTCCCACTGGATCTCCCAGAGGGGCTCGCCGGTCTTGGGGTCGTAGGCCGCGGTGAGGAAGTCGGGCGCGAGTCCGCCCGCTCCTGCAGGTCGGGTGAACCCGCTCATGTAGAGCCGCGTGCCATCCGGGTTCAGGAGCACCTCGGTGCCGACGTCGGTCGAGGCGCCGAAAGCGGTGCGCTGACCGTCGTACCGCGTCGCCCAGTCCTCCGCGCCCGGCCGCTTGGCCCGCAGCACGATGGGGGAGCGGACCGTGTGCGAGCCATCCGTCCAGGACAGCTGGCCGCCGAGGTAGCGGAACAGCTCGGCGTCCTCGAGGGCGAAGGTCGCGGTGAAGGTCTTGCTCTCGCCCGGCTTGATCGTGAGGGTGCTCGGCTCGATCGTGACGTCGACACCCTCCAGGCCGGTCACCGACGCCTTGTAGGTGGCCTTCTTGTGGCCCACGTTGGTCACGGTGCGGGTGACGGTCTGCGCCTCGTCGAGCAGCCCGATCCCGATGGACGGCGTGTTCAGGTCGCTCGGGTCGAGCGAGCGGCCGGAGTCCTCGAGGGAGTCACACGTGCTGTCGAGTACGCCGCTGGTGGATCCGCACAGGAACGCCAGCCAGTCGTTCGTACCGCTGTCGTAGACGAGACCGGGATCGGCCGCGGTGTTGGGCTGGACGTGTCCCGCGCCCTGCTTGAAGATCACCTTCGGGTCGGTGGCCGCCCCGTCGCGTACGTCGGACCCGGTGGTCATCAGCGCGGACTTGATCGCCATCGGCGACCAGTCGGGGTGCAGGTCGCGCAGGAGCGCTGCGATGCCGGCGACGTGCGGCGCGGACATGGAGGTGCCGCTCATCAGGTTGAAGTCCATGCCGCCCTGTCCCGGGGGAGCGACCGCGGCGAGGATGTCCTGCCCGGGCGCGATCACGTCCGGCTTGAGGAGGTCGCCGTTGCCGGCCACGAGCGGCCCGCGGGAGGAGAACTCGGCGGTGTAGGGCGCATCGGCGCCGCGCTGGATGGTGGCGGCCTCGATCGTCGCGGTGGCGCCCGAGGTGGCGGCGTACGCGCTGATCGCGCTCCACTCGGTGTCGGCCAGGTGCACCGTGGGGACCGAGTGGAAGTCGGAGTTGAGCGAGTTCTCGTAGGCGTTGACGAAGATCATCCCGACCCCGCCGGCCTCGGCGACCGCGCGGCTGGAGTTGACCCGCGCGATGTCACCGCCGCGCTGGCACAGGACGATCTTGCCGGCCACCTTGGCCGGGTCGAGCGCCGGCTTGCCGTTGTTGTCGCTGGCCGGGTAGCAGCGCGAGCCGGCGGTGATCGACACCCCCGAGAGCCGGGCTGCGGAGCCGGTGATGAGCGGAGCCGGTCCGACCCCGTTGGGGGCGACCGAGGCGCCGGTGTAGCGGGTGCCGTTGCCCAGAGTGACCGCTCCGGTGGTGCTGCGGTCATGGGTCCCGGCGGCGACGGTGGTCAGCCACGGTCCCGGGTGGGCGACGGTCGAGTCCGTCGGGCCGGAGTTGCCGGCCGAGGCCGACACGAAGATCCCGGCCGCGGCGGCGTTGAGGAACGCGACCTCGGTCGGCTCCAGGAAGTCGGTGCTGGACCCGGAGACCGAGTAGTTGATGACGTCCACGCCGTCGGCCACGGCCTGGTCGATGGCGGCGACCATGTCGGAGGTGTAGCCGTTGGCGGTCGAGCCGTCCTCGGTCGACCACAGGGCCTTGTACGCCGCGATCCGTGCCCGGGGCGCGATGCCGGTGATCTCACCGAACGCCGAAGCGGCTCCGGTCACCTTGACGCCGTGGTTGCCGCCGGAGGTCGACGCGGTGTGGGTGCCGTGCCCGTTGTAGTCGCGCGGTGAGCTGAACTCCCAGGGCAGCTGCTCGGCGATGCCGGCGTCGCCTCCCCAGCCGTCGTTGAAGTAGCGAGCCGTGATCAGCTTGCTGTTGCAGCTCCTGGCCGTCCAGGAGTCGTCGCCGACGGTCTCGGGCGTCTCGCAGGTGCCGCGGAAGCCCTTCGGCCTGCCGTGGTAGACCTTCTTGCCCCGCTTGTCGCGGTCCGAGAAGCTCTTCGACTCCGGCCAGATCCCGCTGTCGATCACGCCGATGACGATGTCCTCGCCCGCGCCGTCGGAGTGCTTGCCGCCGTCGGGTCCGCCGAGCTGCTCCCAGAGACCCTTGCGGGCGTCGAGGCCGAGGAAGCTGGCCGTCGAGGAGGTGTCGGCCTCGACCTTGGTGTCCTCGTGGACGGCGACGACGTCGGGCTGCGCGGCGAGCTTCGCGGCCTGGTCGCCGGTGAGGTCGGCGGTGAAGCCGTTGAAGGAGTAGACGTACTCCTGGGTCGGCTCACCGCCCTTGACCTTGGTCAGTGCCGAGCGCTGCCGCCCGCGCAGGTGGTCGGCGTAGTCGACCGTCTCGCTGGCGTCGGGGTCCACCTTGGCGCCCTTGCCCGGCTTCGTCGCCGAGAGGCCCTTGACGTCACCGTCGTAGGTGGCGACCGGGTCGAGCGCCATCTGGACGATGTACGTCCCGCGCTTGTCGCCCTTCGCCTTGGCTGCCGCGATGTCGGCCGCCTTGGTGACCTTCAGGCCGCCGTCGCCGCGGCTGAGCGCGCCATGGGTGATGGCTGTGCTCTGGGTGGCCTCGGGGTGCTCGGCCGGTTCGTCAGCCCTCGCATCGGGGGCCATCGTCGTGACGAGGGCCGTCGTCGCGGCCAGCGCCAGCGAACGACGGGCCCACCGTCGGATCGGGGGATTGCCCTGCATTTCCTGCTCCTCGCATCCTGCTTCCACGGCACGTGGAAGGGGTGTGGGGGAGGCTATGCGTGGTAACGATGAGGACACATCCGTGTCCTACACTGAGGTTTGCTCAGACCAGTGGGAGGACGCTTGAAGGACACTCTCACATCTCGGATCCTGGTCGGCCGCGATGCCGAGCTGGCACAGGTCAGGTCCGCGATCGATGCGGCTCCGGCCATCGTGGTCATCGAGGGTGAAGCCGGGATCGGCAAGAGCCGTCTCGTCGGTGAACTCATCGAGGCTGATCCGGCCGGGCTGTTCCTCCTGGGTCACTGCCAGCACCTCCTGGACCCGTTTCCGCTCGGCCCGGTGGTCGATGCGCTGCGCGGTCACGCCGACCGGATCGAGAGGTCGGCTCTGAGCCCGGTGGTCGGGTCCCTGAGTGCCCTGGTCCCCGAGATCGCCGACCGCCTCCCGCCACCACCCGAGCCGCTGGCCGACCAGCAGGAGGCCCGGCACCGCATCTTCCGGGCGGCGACCGAGCTGCTCGGACACCTGGCCCCGGGCGTGCTCGTCCTGGAGGACCTGCACTGGGCCGACCGCGTCACCGTCGACTTCCTCGCGTTCCTCGCCGCGCATCAGCCGCCCGACCTCTCGATCGTCGTCACCACCCGGCCCGAGGCCGGTGCCCCGCTGGTCCGGGAGGCCTTCGCCCGGGCGGTCTCCGGGCCGGCGCGCACGGTCACGCTGCGCGAGCTCGGGCCGGCCTCGGTCGGCGAGCTCGCCCGGACGATCCTGGCCACCGACGTACCCGAGGAGACCGCCGCGGCGCTCTTCGAGGTGACCGGTGGCGTCCCGTTCGTCGTGGAGGAGGTGCTCCGCACCCTGCTCGAACGCGAGCCCGCCGCCGAGATCCCGCGGCATCCCGACGCGATCGCCGCGCTCTCGGTCTCCACCGCCCTGCGCGATGTCGTACGCGAGCGCGTGGCCGCCCTCGACGTCTTGTCCGCCGAGGTGCTGGGCGCGGCCGCGGTCGCCGATCTGACCGTCGATGCCGGGCTGATCGCCGAGGTCACCGGCCACGACCTGCGGAAGGTCGCGCGGGCGCTCGACGCTGCGTACGCCATCGGGCTGCTGCACGACCAGGAGGGGCGGGGCAGGTTCCGCCACGTCCTCGCCCAGCAGGTGGTCTACGACGAGGTGCCGCCGCAGACGCGCCGCTGGCTCCATCTGCGCACCGCGCAGGTCCTGGAGGAGTCCGAGGGGGCGCCCCGATCGGCGCAGATCGCGCACCACTACCAGCGGGCCGGTCGCCCGGCGGAGTTCGTGCGCCATGCCGAGGCCGCCGCGGACGAGGCGATCCGGCGGGGCAACGACGCCGTCGCCGCCGACCTGCTGCGCCAGGCGACGGCGGACATGGAAAGCCTGCCGCCCGAGACCCGGGTACGCCTGGCGACCAAGCTCGGCCGAGCCGCGGTCGACGGCCTCGCCCACGCGGAGGCGATGCCGATCCTGGGCCGCCTCCTCGACGAGCAGGATCTGCCACCGCTGGCCCGTGGCGAGCTCCGGTTCGCGCTCGGCCGGCTCCAGCGACAGCAGGGACACGCGCGCGACGGCTTCCGTGCGATCGAGCGTGCCGTCCCCGACCTCGACGGACGCCCCGACCTCCAGGCGCGAGCCCTCGCCGTCCTGGCGGTGCCCGAGACCGTGGTCGACGTGTCGATCGCCACCCACCTCGAGCGCTGCGAGCAGGCCGAGGCGGCGGCCGAGCGCGCCGGAGCGGCCGACGTCGGGCTCTCGGTGCTGATCACCCGCGGCTCGCTCCTCCTGGAGCAGGGACGACCGGAGGCCTGGGACCTGATCGATGCCGTACGCCGCGACGGCGTGCTGATCGCCCACCCCCGTGAGCACGCCCGGGCCGCGGTGAACTGGGCCCAGGGGGCGCTCCACAGCGGTCACCTGCGACGCGCCGACGAGCTCGTCGCCGAGGGCCGCGCCGTCGCCGAGGCGGCCGGGTTCGAGCGGGTCATCGAGGTCTATGCCCTGGTCAGCGCGATGGCCGACTACGAGTGCGGCCGCTGGGACGGGCTGGCCGACCGCGTACGGGACCTCGCCACGCCGGGGCTCGGCTTCGGGGCAGCGTCCCTGGACGCCCGCCTGCTGCACGGGCTCGTGCTGACCGCGACCGCGACCGGGACCGACGCGCGCGAGCAGCTGGCCGGGGTGATCGCCGAGTGCGAGCGGGTCGGTTCGGTCTGGCCGCTCATCCCCGCCCAGACCGCGCTGTCGCGGCTCCTGCTCTCCACCGGAGACGCCCACGGAAGCCTCGCCCAGGCGCGGGCTGCGGTCGACCAGGCCGGTCGCAAGGGCCTCCATGCCTGGGCCGCCGCCCCGATGCTCTGCCTGGTCGATGCGGCCGTCGCGATCGGGACGGTGGCCGAGGTCCGAGCCGAGGTGACCGACCTGGCCCGCCATCTCGGTGACGCCGACGCTCCGGCCGCGCTCACCGCGGTGCGCACCTGCGAGGCGCTGGTCGCCCGGGCGGACGGGGAGGCGGCGGCCGTCGAACGGCTGCTGGCCTCCGCGCGCCACACCGCGGCGGCCGCGGGACTCGTCTACGTCGCGGCACAGGTCGAGGAGCGGCTCGGCGACTGGCGGTGTGCGCAGGCAGCGGACTCCGGCCCGGCGCTCTTCGAAGGCGCGCTGCGCACCTACGGCGGACTGGACGCCAAGCGTGACATCGCCCGGGTCACCCAGCTCATGCGTCGCCACGGCGTGGCCGTTCCCTACCCCTGGCGAGGCGGGCGCCGGGCACACGGCACGGACCTCTCCGACCGGGAACGGGAGATCGCGCTGCTCGCCGCCGCGGGGCGTACGAACCGCGAGATCGCCGCCGAGCTGTTCCTCTCGCCCCGCACCGTCGAGACGCACATGTCGCACGCGCTGCGCAAGCTCGGGCTCCGCTCGCGCGAGGAGCTACGGAGAGACAGCAGCGCGCTCAGTCTGGACGGCGAAGTGGCCGGCCCATGATTCGGCTCGCAATCGCGACCGTGGTCTGTGGGCGTCCGGCGTAGGCTGGCGGCATGAACGCGGACGACGACCTGTACGCCGAGATCCCATCCCTTGATGAGCGATCCCGGCGAGCGCTCAAGGTCGCCGAGAAGTGGATCGGGGAGGGCATCGCCGGTGTCGCGATCGGTGCCGCCGAGGGTGGGGGACCGGCGGTGGTGGTCTATGCCCTCGACCCGGCCTCGGCGGCGGTGAGGTCCCTGCCCCAGGAGTGCGAGGGCCTACCGGTGAAGGTGGAGACCGGAGACGCCTTCAGGACCGAGGACTGAGGGCATCTCCGGGTCCTCAGCCGATCACGGCCAGACGCGCACCTGAAGGGCGAGCTGGACCAGCGCGATCGGGTTCAGGATCGTCGCCACGCTCGATCCCGCGAAGAGCAGCCCGACCGGGTTGTTCTGCAGGTCGAGCACCATCGAGCCGGAGTCGCCTCCGGCCGACATGTTGGTCGTGATGATCTGGTTGCAGAACTTCGCGACCCTGCCGCCGCCGTAGTTGACGTTCACCGTCGCCGCGATGGCGGTGACCCGGCCGGTGGTGAAGTTCGTGGTGCGACCGGACTTCTTGAGGAGCATCCCGACGGTTGCGGCCTTGGCCGCGGTGGCCGGGTAGCCGTTCCAGTAGACGTCGCGGTCGATGAGGTGGAAGGGCACCTCCGCCACCGCGGCGTCCACGCTGTTGCACGAGCCGTCGAACCTGATCGGCACGAATCTGGCCAGCCGGCCGATCACGTCCGCCGGCGCCGTTCCGCCGTCGAACGGCCCGGGCTGCAGGATCGGGTCGCCGATGTTGGCGTTGTTGGAGTTGGCGAGCACGTGGTTGTTGCTCAGGATGTAGTAGCGCGGCGGGATCCCCGGTACGGGGCTCAGGTCGTACGCCCCCGCGCCGATCGTCCCCGCGGTGATCTTGAAGTGCCCGACGCTGAACCCCGGGCGGGCCGGACGGATCCGGGTCGCGAGGGTCTGGGCGTCGACCTCCTGGGTCTCCATGAGCTTGGTGTCGCCGGCGAACAGGTTCCCGACCTCGAGGACGTCGGTCGGCTTGCCGTCGACCGTCTTCGGGATGGTGTTCGCGCGGCTGACCAGGTCGGTCGGCATCTTCTGGCTGACCAGCACCATCACGCTCGGCGTCTCGGTCTGCTCGCCGCCCTTGATCTTGAGGCCGACCCCGACGCCGACCACGTTGTCCCTGCCGAGCAGGCCCTCCTCGGCCGATGCCTTCGACGCGGCCACGGCCGTGAGCTCTTCGGGCACCGCCTCTGACTGTGCCATGAACAGATCTTCGTTGTTCATGTTGATTCCCCCTGTGGGCCTCGGGTTCCGGACCTTCCGGAACGACGACCGAAGCCTCACCTTCGAGGAGCGGCGACGGCAGGCTCTGATACGAGGGGCGGTATTTTGCGCGCGGGTCAGACCTGGGGCAGCCGGTTCAGGAGCGCCCGCAGGGGTGGCCATCGGTCCCGGCCGCGGCGCGTCGCGGCATAGCCGCGGAGCCGGACCGTGGGGTCGGTCAACGGCCGAACGGTGACGCCACGGCGGGAGGTGCGCCCTCGCGGCAGCAACGCGAGCCCGTGACCTGCGAGGATGAGTTCGTCGACGAGTTCCAGGGCGTCGACCCGGTGGACGACCCGCGGCGTGAATCCCGCCATCGAGGCCAGCGTACGCAGCACCTCCTCGTCGGCGGTGTGACGCGAGTTCACGATCCAGTTTCGGTCGGCGAAGGCCGCGAGTGGGGCGCGCGGCTCGTGCGCCGGCATTCCCAGGCCCCATTCGACCTCCCACAGCGCGACGGTGTCGTGGTCGTTGCGCCACGGCTCCGGGGCGAGGTTGTAGTCGTAGACGAGGGCGAGGTCGACGTCATCGCGTGCCAGCAGGGCCAGCGCCTCCGGCGGCTCGTGCTCACGGACCCGGACCTCGATGCCGGGATGAGTGTTCCGGAGGTCGTCGATCACCGGCAGGAGGGAACGTCGGATCGCGGTGGCGAACCCAGCCACCCGGACCACGCCGATCGGCTCCGCGTCAGGATCCAGGTCCAGACGCGCCGCATCGACTGCCGCCAGGATGGTGACGGCATGTTCGGCCAGGCGATGGCCCGCGGGGGTGAGGCGTACGCGTCGGCCATCAGGCTCGATGAGCGCCGTGCCGACGTCGCGGGAGAGGGCTGCGATGGCTTGGGACACGGTTGAGGTGGTGGTGCCGATCTCGGCGGCGACCTCATGCATCGAGCCGAGGCGAGAGAGCTCGAGCAGCATCCGGAGCCTGCGTACGTCCACCTGTCTATCGTTGCGGATCATCGAACATAATGTCCAGCAATGTCACGTGGACGCGAACGGATGGGATGAGGTCAACTGGGCCTCATGTTCAGACCGGCTGTCCGCCCCGCATCCTCCGCCCGCACCGGCTCCTCGATGGCGATCGCGGCCATGCTCTGCGTACAGCTCGGGCTCGCCGCGTCGGTGGGGCTGATCGATCAGCTCGGTCCGGCGGGTGTCGCCTGGCTGCGCCTGTTCTGGGCTGGTCTGGTGCTTCTCGTCCTCGTCCGGCCGCGGCTCTCGTCGTTCAGGCGCGAGACGCTGCTGGCCGGTGTGGCTCTCGGCGTGGTCACCTCCGGCCTGACCCTGCTGTTCATGGCGGCGTTGACGCGGCTCCCGCTCGGCACGGCCGCCGCTCTGGAGTTTCTGGGGCCGCTCGGGGTGGCTGTCCTCCGCAGCCGCGGCATCGCGCGGGCCTGGGCGCTCGTGGCCGCCGGCGGTGTGGTGTGCCTGACCCAGCCCTGGGACGGCGCCGTCGATCCGGTCGGTGTGGCGTTCGCACTGAGTGCCGCCGTGTGCTGGGCGTGCTACATCCTGCTCACCCAGCGGGTCGGCGACGCGGTCAGCGGCATCGGTGGACTCGCGATCTCCATGCCGGTCGCGGCCCTGGTCGCCACCTTCGTGGTCGGACCGGGCATCGTCGGAAAGCTCACGCCCGAGCTTGTGCTGGCCGGCCTCGGTCTGGCGCTGCTGGTGCCGGTGGTGCCCTTCGCTCTGGAGATGCTGGCGCTGCGACGTCTCACCGCCGGTGCCTTCGGGACCCTCATGGCGCTCGAGCCGGCGATCGCGCTGGTGATCGGGTTCTTCGCCCTCGACCAGGCGCCCAACCTCATCGCCGTCCTCGGGATCGGGCTCGTGGTGGCGGCCGGAGTGGGAGCCGAACGGGCCGGAGGCCGCACCCCGTCCGGACCGGTCGAGGAGACCGACAGCATGCCACCTGCGCGTCACTCCGATTCGCCGGGTCGGGGCGTCAGGCCCGGGCTTCGCCCCGCGACCTCACGGCGCCACACCGCGACCGCGAGTGCGCCGAGCAGCACCGGCACGCCCACGGTGAACACCCGCCACACGATCAGCCCGGCCACGGCCGCCGCCTCGACCTGCGGGCCACCGGCTTCGACCAGGGCGGCGAGGATGAGGGCGTCGACGATCCCGATCCCCCAGAGGGGGAACACGGTGAACGGGAAGGCGAACAGGTAGGCGATCGCGATCCAGACGACGCCCACCTCGTCCGCCGTGACCCCGACGAAGCGCAGGCACAGAACGAGCGCGGCGAGGTCGACGACCATCATCCCGGCCTGCGAGAGCACCGCCAGGGGAAACCCGCTGTGGAACCGCTCGGCGATGTCGGCGCGGAAGCTCTGGCAGGCATCCGCCCAGCGATCGGGGTCGACCGATCTCCGGAACCGGCGCACGATCCGCCCGGCGCGGGTTCCGACTGTGCGCGCGAGCGGGTCGCTGCGTACGACCATCAGGACGGTCACGAGGATGGCGACCGCGACCGCGATGCTGAGCAGCTCGAGCCACCGGAACGACGGGGCTTCGCCGACGGCCAGCAGCAGGATGAATCCGAGGAGCGGACCCGAGAACCTCGCGATGTAGAACGTCAGCGAGTTCATCACCGTCCCGGCGAGGCCCTTGGCGGGGCTGACCCCCCACGACTTGAACATCGCGACCCGCAGCGCGATGTCGCTCGGTGGTGGCGCGATGAGTCCCATCAGCGTCGCGCCGAGGTCGTTGATGGTGGCCCGGTAGAACGTCACGCCGCGGATGAAGAACCTCAGTGGCATCGCCAGCAGGACCTGACGAACCAGCACGACCGCGAGAAGCACGATGGCATGCCACCAGCTGAGGTGCGTCAGCGCGTCCCGGGCCGCGTCCCAGTCGACCCGCCCGACCAGGCGTACGACGGTGACGGTGCTGAGCGCTGCCACCACCAGCAGGACGATGCGTGTGATCCAGGCGCGACGTCCGGGACGGGCGTCGCTGACGTCGGGGCCCTCCAGAGTGCTCACCGCGTGGCCGCGACGGCTCAGAAGTCCACAGGGTCTCGGCTGATCGGGCAGGTCATACAGTGTCCGCCACCGCGGCCCCGGCCGAGCTCGGCGCCCACGATGGTGATGACCTCGACCCCGGCCTTGCGCAGCAGCGTGTTGGTGAGGGTGTTGCGGTCGTAGGTGAACACCACGCCGGGCTCGAGCGCGACCGCGTTGTTGCCGCTGTCCCACTGCTGTCGCTCGGACTGGTAGACGTCCCCGCCGGTGTCGATCACCTGGATTGCGGACAGCCCGAGCGCCTGCGCCACGACCTCGACGAAGGCCGCGTCGCCGTGGTCGATCACCTCGACCCCGGGTGATGTGTCGGAGGGCACCAGGGTGAAGGTGTGCACCGCGTCCATGATCGTCGGATAGAGCGTGACGATGTCGCGGTCGACGAAGGTGAAGACCGTGTCCAGGTGCATGGCGGCTCGCAGCTTCGGCATCCCGGCGACGATCACCTTCTCCGCGGCTCCCTGCTCGAAGAGGGCCTTGGCGACCTGGGTGATCGCCTGGCGTGAGGTGCGCTCGCTCATGCCGACGAGCACGATCCCGTTGCCGACCGGCATCACGTCGCCGCCCTCGAAGCTGGCCTGCCCCCACTCCTGCTCGGGGTCGCCCCACCACACGGTCGAACCGACGTAGTCGGGATGGTGCTGGTAGATGGCCTTGTAGAGGAGCGTCTCGTCCTTGCGGGCCGGCCAGTAGAGCGGGTTCATGGTCAGCCCGCCGTACAGCCAGCAGGTCGTGTCCCGGGTGTAGAGCGTGTTCGGCAGCGGGGGCATCAGATACTCCCGGGCACCGGTCGACTCCCGCGCGAGGCCGACGTAGTCGGAGCGGAAGTCGCCCGGCAGGTCGTTGGTCGCGAGACCGCCGATGAGGAACTCCGCCAGCTGCCGGTCCGAGACCGACTCGAGGTAGGTGCGGGTGTCGTCGACCAGGCCGAGGCCGACCTGGTTCGGCACGATCTTGCGATCGAGGATCCAGTCCTTGGCGCCGGAAACCGCCAGCGTCTGGGCCAGCAGGTCGTGCAGCTCGACGACCTCGACACCGCGCTGGGTCAGCTTGTTCACGAAGTCGGCGTGGTCGCGCTGGGCGTTCTCGACCCACATCACGTCGTCGAAGAGCAGCTCGTCGTTGTTGCTGGGGGTGAGCCGGCGGTGGGCCAGGCCGGGTGCGCAGACGAGCACCTTCCGGAGCCTGCCGACCTCGGAGTGGACGCCGTACGCGGACTTCTGCTCTGACATGAGATGCCTTTCGGTTGAGGATGGAGATCAGAGGGAGATCCAGCCCGTTGACAGGCCGTAGACGCCGAGCGCCGCTCCGACGAGGATCGCGCCGAACAACGCGATCTCGGTGGGACTGAAGATCCTGCGGCCATGTTCGCTGCGGGCCTTGATGTACAGCAGCGACGCCGGCGCGAGGATCAGCGTCATCAGCAGCACGAACTTCAGCCCGGCAGCGTCGAAGAGGAAGATCGTGTAGGCCGTCGCGATGCCGGCCACGATCGTCTCCTTGCGACGTACGCGTGCCGGCACTCCTTCGTACGCCTCGCCCGTCAGGCCGAGCTTGAGCGCGTACGCGGCGGCCAGCAGGTAGGGCAGGATCGCCAGGCTCGTGGAGAGATCGAGCATGAAGTTGAGCGCGTCGTTGACGAACAGGGTGAGAGCGAGGAGCCCCTGGACCCCCAGCGACGTCACCACGAGCGCGGTGATCGGGGTGCCGTTCCGGTTCTCCTGACCCAGGAAGGCGGGCATGTCGTCGGCACGGGCCGGGATGTACATGACCTCCGCGGCCATCAGCGTCCAGGCGAGGTAGGCACCCAGGACCGACACGATCACCGCGACGCTGATGAACACCTCGCCCCAGTCGCCGACCACCGACTCGAAGACGCCGACCATCGACGGCTGCCGGGTGTCGGCCAGCTCGGGTTGGGGGACGACGGAGTAGCTGGAGAGGGTGACGAGCGCGAAGATCGACAGCACGCTGAGGAAGCCCAGCACGGTCGCCTTCCCGACGTCCTCACGCTTCTTGGCGTAGCGGGAGTAGACGCTGGCACCCTCGATGCCGATGAAGACGAAGGTGGTGATCAGCATGGTGTTGCGGATCTGCTCGTCGAGGCTGCCGAGATCGCCGTAGCCGGTGGCGACCCAGTTGTCGGCGAAGACGCCGGCGTCGAAGGAGATGAAGAGCACCACGATGAACACCAGGATCGGCAGGACCTTGAAGACCGTGACGATCCGGTTGATCACCGCGGCGTCGCGGACACCGCGCGCGATCAGGTAGTGGAAGAACCACACCCCGACGGTCGCGAGCGCGACCGCGAGCACGGTGTCGCCGTCGCCGAACCCGTCGAAGAACGCGCCGATGGTGGCGCCGATGAAGACCCAGTAGAAGGTGTTGCCGGCCACGGCGCTGGCCCAGAAGCCGATCGCGGAGTTGAAGCCTGCGTAGTCCCCGAAGCCGGCCTTGGCGTAGATGAAGACCCCGGAGTCGAGCTCGGGCTTGCGAATCGCGAGGCTCTGGAAGACGAACGCCAGCATGAGCATGCCGGTGCCCGCGATCGCCCAGGCGATCAGCGATCCGAGGATGCCGGTGGCGACACCGAACCGGGCCGGCAGCGAGAAGACGCCCGCGCCGACCATCCCGCCCACGACCATGGCGGTCAGGGTGGGGAGACTCATCTTCGCTGCAGCGGGTGCCTTGGTGGTGGCCGCGTCGGAACTCATGCCCTCGATCCGATGCCCGATCCGGTCCGTCCGCCTCACCCGTAACGTGTGATCCGCCCCGGATCGTCTGCGACGACGCTGGGAGGGTCCTGTGAAGGGGGAGACGACGATGGGCTTTCGAGACCGGCGCGAGAAGCGCCAAGAGGAACGCGAGGCCTTCGGGCGCGGCGGGAGCGCCAACCGCTTCCAGATGCGCCAGAAGATGATCTCGATCGGTGACGACTACTGGATCGAGAACGAGGACGGCGACCGCGTCTACCGTGTCGATGGCAAGGCGCTGAGGCTGCGGGACACGTTCGATCTCGAGGACGCCCACGGCAACAAGATCTGTCGCATCCAGACCAGGGTCCTGCACATCCGGGACTCGATGGCGATCGAGGACGCCGACGGCGAAAAGCTGGCGCTCGTGCACAAGGCGCTCGTCTCGCCCTTGCGCGATCGGTGGAAGGTCGACCGCGAGCACGGCGAGGACTGGACGGTCCAGGGCAACATCGTCGACCACGAGTACGACATCGAAGCCGACGGACGCAAGATCGCCGAGGTGTCCAAGAAGTGGTTCCGTGTCCGGGACACCTACGGTGTCGAGGTCGCACCCGGCGAGGATCCTGCGCTCATCCTGGCCGTGACCGTCGCGGTCGACGCGATGGTCCATCCCGCGAAGTGAAGCGGTCGACGTGCTGCGAGGGCAGTTGCGAGGGCAGCTGCGAGCGCCGTTCGCGGCGACGGCCGGCACGGTGGTGCTCCTCTGGGCGTCGCTGACCCCGTCGTTGATGCCGCGGACCGCGCTCTTCCAGGCGCTGCTCACCGCGCTGTGCATGCTGGCCGGCTATGGCGCCGGCGCGTTGGCCGGATGGCTGGTCCGCAGCTGCGGTGGCCGGTTGGCAGGCCGGGCACGGGTGATCGCATGGCGGGTTCTCGCCGGCGTCGCCGGCATCGGCACCCTGATCGTGCTGGGGCTGTCGTTGCGCTGGGAGAATCAGGTACGCGACCTGGTCGGGGTCGACCGGGTGGGTGTGTGGCACCTGGTGCTCACCGTGCTGCTCACCGCGGTGCTGTTCGTGCTGCTGCTCGGACTCTCGCGGGGGATCAGGGCGCTGGGCGGCTCGATCGGCCGGTTCGTCGGCCGCTTCCTTCCCGCTGCCGCCTCGAGCGTGATCGGCGGCCTGATCGTCGCGATCCTGATCTACGAGCTGGCCATCGGGGTGGGTGGCAACCGGCTGCTGGGAGCACTCGACTCAAGCTTCGCCACGATCAACGAGGAGTTCAGCACCGACGTACCCCCGCCCGAGACGCCCGAGCTCACGGCCGGCCCGGCCTCGGCCCAGGAGTGGGAGGAGCTGGGCCGCCAGGGACGGGTCTTCATCGCGAGCACGCCGACCGCCGCGGAGATCGGTGAGTTCACACAGGAGCCTGCTCTGCAGCCGGTGCGTGCCTACATCGGTGCCGGCCACGAAGGCGTCCACATCCGCGAGGAGGCGCAGGCCGCGGTGGCCGAGCTCGACGCGCTCGGCGGCTTCGACCGCGCGGTGATCAACGTGGCGACCGGCACCGGTAGGGGCTGGATCAACGAGAACCAGGCCCAGGCGCTGGAGTTCATGTGGGGTGGCGACACCGCGACGGTCAGCCTGCAGTACTCCTACCTCCCCAGCTGGATGTCCTTCGTCCTGGACCGGCAGCGTTCGCAGGACGCCGGTCTGGCGCTCTTCGACGCCGTCTACGGGCGCTGGCTGGAGATCCCCGAGGCCGACCGTCCGCTGCTGGTGGTGAGCGGGGAGAGCCTGGGCAGCTTCGGCGGCGAGGCCGCCTTCAGCGGGGCCCAGGACCTCGCGACCCGCACCGACGGCGCCCTGTTCGTGGGCCCGACCGCCGACAACCGGCTCTGGAGCCGGTTCACCGAGGAACGCGAGCCGGGCACCCCTGCGGTGCTGCCAATCGTGGACGGCGGCGAGATCGTACGCTTCGCCGACCGGCCCGAGGAGTGGGACCTGCCGGGGGCCTGGGGCGGCACCCGGATCGGGTATCTCCAGCACGCCAACGACCCGATCACCTGGTGGTCGCCGGGGTTGGCGGTGGAGCGCCCCGACTGGCTGGAGGAGGAACGCGGCCGCGGCGTCTCCCCGAACGTACGCTGGATCCCCGGGGTGACGATGCTGCAGCTGGGTGTCGACCAGTTCTCCGCCAACTCGGTGCCCCGCGGGCAGGGCCACCAGTTCGGCACCGCACCGGTGTACGCCTGGGCGGAGATCCTGCCGCCGCCGGGATGGAGCGATCAGCGCACCGACGAGCTGGCCGCGTTGATCGGCGATCGGGTGTGGCTGAGTTGACCGGAGGGTCGGGTGAGCCGTCCGCCGCCGCGCTCAGCCCTGGCTGATCAGGGTCTGGGCGACGGTGCGCACGCGGTCGATGGGGACGGCGAAGCCGATGCCGATGTTGCCGCTGGGGCCGCCCAGGGTGGCGATCGAGGTGTTGATCCCGACGACACGGCCGTGGAGGTCGACCAGGGGACCGCCGGAGTTGCCGGGGTTGATGGCCGCGTCGGTCTGGATCATCTCGGGCCTCGATCCGGAGGAGCGGTGTGGGGAGCTGACGATGCCGGAGGTCACGGTGCCGTTGAGGCCGAGCGGCGAGCCGACGGCGATCACGGGCTGACCGATCCGGAGGTTGCCGCTCTGACCGATGGTGGCGGCGCGTACGGCACTGGGGTCGGTCGCGATCACCGCGATGTCGTTGCGCTCGTCGCTGCCGATGACGCGGCCCGAGGTCGTGCTGCCGTCGGCCAGCACCAGGTCCACCGAGTCGGAGCCCTGGACGACGTGGGCGTTGGTGACCACATGGCCGACGCCGTCGATGGCGACTCCGGAGCCGGTGCCGCGTCCGGCGCGGACCTGCACGACGCTGGGCAGGATGCGCTGGGCGGCGGCCTCGGTGGCGTTGGTCGGTGCCCCTCCCGAGGGCGCTGGGGCCGGGGCGGCGATGGTGCCTGCGGTGGGCTCGCGGCCAGGGGCGAGGAGGGTGATCGCGCCGCTGGTCGCGGCACCCGCGACGACGGCTGCGGCCAGGGTGAGGGTGATGGTGCGCGTACGTCCTGGTCGCCTGGCCAGGGCGACGGGCGGCTCCGGGCGAGTGCCGTTCGGCCGGCTCTGTGGAGGGGCCGCATCGGCCGCGCGTGGTGGGGCGACCAGCCGCACCCTGCCGTAGCGGTCACGCACCACACGTCGTGCCGGAGGGGGCGCCGACAGGGGAATCGGGCTCGGCGCGGTCGGTGGTGCCGGCGCGGGTGCGACTGGTCGGATCGGGGGTGGTGGTGCGGGCTGGAGCGGACGGAGGGCACGAGGTGGTGGCGCCGAGATCGTCCACCGTTGGGGACCGGTGGGGCGGCCGAGGCCGGGCCCGGGGGCTGCGGTGTCGTTCATGAGAGTGCCTTCCTGTCCTGGACTTCGAAGGTGGCTAGATGAGCCGAGCGAACCAGCGCAGGGAGAGCGCGGCGGCGACGAAGGCGAGGATCATGGCGCCGGTGACGACCCAGACGGTGATCTCGCGGTATTCGACGTGGTACCCGACGAGGGTGCCGATGTCGTCGTAGACCTCGCGCAGCTCGTCGGCGCTGGAAGCGCGGTAGAACTGGCCGCCGGTGGTCTCGGCGAGGTCGCGCAGCGTGTCCTCGCGGACCTCGACGGACTGCCCTCCGGGGAGAGTGGCGCTGGAGCCCTCGGTCCCGTAGGCGATCGTCGAGACCGGTAACCCCGCCTCACGAGCGGCCTCGGCCGCGGCTGCGGGGTTGCGACCGGCGGAGTTGCCGCCGTCGGAGAGGAGCACGAGGTGGGCCGGTGACCCGTCCTCGTCGGTGTCGTCCCCGGCCTCGTCCAGGACCTGCCGCAGGCCGTTGATCGAGGAGTAGACGGTCTCACCGATGGCGGTGCCGCCGTCGGGCGGGCCCAGACCCTCGATGCTGCGGGCGACCAGGGCGTGGTCGGTGGTCGGGCTGGAGACGACACGGGCGTTGCTGGAGAAGCTGACGAGCCCGACGTTGTAGCGCGGTGGCAGCTGCTCGATGAAGTCGACAGCGGCTGCCTTGGCGGCCTCGAGGCGGTTGGGGGGCATGTCCTCGGCCGTCATCGAGGCGGAGGTGTCGATGGCGACCAGGATCGTGGCGCGTTCGTACGGCACCTGCGCCCGGACCTGGGGCTGGGTGGTGGCCACCGCCAGCAGTGCCAAGGCGCCGACGACCAGCCCGGCGGCCAGGTGGCGGCGCCAGCGGGGGCGGTGGGGGACGAGGCACTCGAGCATGGGCGCGGTGGCGAACCGGAGGGCGTACCTGATCCGGCGGCGCTGCATCACCAGATAGCCGATGGCGAGCACGGCGATCGGGATCAGCGCGAGCAGGAACAGGGGCTGGGTGAGTCTCATCGAAGCTCCTTCCGATCAGTGGGTGGCCGAGCGTGAGCGGGCCGGCCGGGGGTGGCGTGCCCGGCGGCGCAGCATGCGGATGAGCAGGCGCGCCCAGTCGTCGTCGGTCGAGACCCGCAGGTGGTCCGCGCCGGCGACCCGGACGGCCTCGGCGTTGTGCTCGCGCAGCGACCTCATCGCCTCGGCGTACGCGGCACGCAGGCGCGGGTCGGAGGTGTCGGCCTCGTGCTGGCGGTTGCTCTCCGGGTCGAGGATCGTGACGTGGCCGACGGCGGGCAGGTCGACCTCGCGCGGGTCCACGATCTCGACGACGATCACGTCGTGGCGCGCGGTGAGCCGCCGCAGCGCCGGCTCCCAGTCGAAGGGCCGTTTCCAGGTTCCGTCGGTGGGCAGGAGGTCGGAGACGATCACCCGCAGTCCCGGGATCCGGGCGCGCCGGGCGAGCTCGACCAGTGCTGTCGCGAAGCCGGCGCCGGCCGCCTCGGCCGTGCGCGGCGAGGGTGGCTCCGTGGTCAGCAGGCGGCGGGCGACCCGGCGACCCGTGGTGGGCGGGCGCCAACGTACGCCGTCGGCATCGAGGATCCCGAGCCCGACCCGGTTGCCGGGGCCGTCGGCCACGATGCCGATCGCGGAGACGGTCGCCTCGGCGACCTCCACCTTCTCGGCGAGCGCGGTCCCGAAGGCCATGCTGGGGGTGCGGTCGACCAGGACCCAGGTCTCGAGCTCGTGCTCGGCCTGGGTGAGCCAGACGTGCGGGTCGCCCAGGCGGGCGGTGGCGTTCCAGTCGATGCGGCGTACGTCGTGGCCGGGGGAGTAGGGGACCAGCTCCTCGGCGTCGCTGCCCGGTCCGATCCGCAGCCCGGCCGTCTCGCCCTGGAGCAGCCCGCTCACGCGACGCTGGACGGTGAGGTCGAGCCTCCGAAACGCACTCTCGGGCGTACGCCGTGCCTGGTTCACGAGGCCAGCTCCGCATCGGCACTCGGCTCGGCGGTCTCGACGTCGTCGTCGCTCGGCGTCGCCCGCGGTTGTGGGACGACGGCGAGGACGGCGTCCACGACGGCGCGCGGGTCGACCCCGTCGGCCTCGGCGTCGAAGGTGAGCACCAGCCGGTGGGCGAGGATGTCGCCGGCCAGGTCGGCGACATCGGCAGGCAGCACGTAGTCGCGCCCGCGCAGCAGTGCCAGGGCACGACCTGCGGTGACGAGGCCGAGGCTGCCGCGGGCGCTGACGCCGTAGGCCAGCAGACCCTCGAGGTTGTGCAGGCCGTAGGCGTGCGGCGTCCGTGTCGCCATGACGAGCTTGACGGCGTACTGCGCGACGGTGTGATGGACGAAGACCTGGTCCGCTCGTGACTGGAGGTGCCGCAGGGCGGTGGCGTCGAGGATCTGCTCGGCGTGCGGCGGCCGTGTGCCCATCCGCTGGATGATGGTCATCTCCTCGAGCTCGTCGACGTGGCCGACGTCGACCTTCAGCAGGAACCGGTCGCGCTGGGCCTCGGGCAGCCGGTAGACACCGTCGTTCTCGATCGGGTTCTGGGTGGCGAGGACTAGGAAGGGATCGGGCAGGCGATGGCTGGTGCCGCCGATGCTGACCTGCCGCTCGGCCATCGCCTCCAGCAGCGCGGACTGCACCTTGGCCGGCGCCCGGTTGATCTCGTCGGCGAGGACGAGGTTGGCGAAGACCGGGCCGAGCTCGGTGTCGAACTGCTCCGAGGACGGGCGCCAGACGCGGGTGCCGACGATGTCGGAGGGCATCAGGTCCGGGGTGAACTGGAGCCGGGCGAAGGAGCCGCCCACGACGTCGGCCAAGGTCCGCACCGCCAGGGTCTTCGCGACGCCCGGCACACCTTCGAGCAGCACATGGCCGCGGGCGAGCAGCCCGACCAGCATCCGCTCGATCATCAGGTCCTGGCCCACGACGACGCGCTTGACCTCGAACAGCACGCGCTCGAGGACGGCGCTGGTCCCGATGTCTGGCTGAATCGGCTGCTTGTGCTCTGGCTCCCACATGTGGGCCCCCTGGATGGCTGAGTCCTGGATGGATGGTCCTGCTGCGGACTGATCACATCGAAAGGGGCCGAAAACCAGCGGAAACAGCACCGAAAGCGATCCGAAAGCGCGCGACGGAACCGATACCGAGCGATTAGCTCGTACGCATGGGCGCGGGCGTGGCCACGCGCTACCGTTCTTGAGCGTGAGGGTCTTGATCGTCGAGGACCAGGCGGGCCTGGTCAGCGCGCTGAAGGTCGCGCTCCAGCGGGAGGGGTACGCCGTCGACGGGGCCGGCTCGGTCGCCGACGCGCTGGAGAAGCTCGGCGTGAACGCCTACGACCTCGTCGTCCTGGACATCAATCTGCCCGACGGCAGCGGTTTCGAGGTCGCCGCGGCGCTGCGTACGGGGGAGGTGGAGGTTCCCGGGGAGGAGGCCCCACGGATCCTGATGCTCACCGCTCGTAACCGCCTCGACGACCGGGTCCGCGGCCTCGACGTGGGGGCCGACGACTATCTCACCAAGCCGTTCGAGCTGGCCGAGCTGACCGCGCGGCTGCGTGCGCTGCTGCGCCGGCCCAGCAGCGACGGCACCGCCGTGCTGACGCACGGACCGATCCGGCTCGACACCGCCCGTCAGCTGGCCCGGCGAGCCGACCGTGAGCTCGGCCTGACCCTCAAGGAGTTCTCCGTCCTGCGTTACCTGATGACCAGGCCCGCCTACATCGTCTCGGCCGAGGAGCTTCTCGAGCATGTGTGGGACGAGAACGCCGACCCGTTCACCCAGACCGTGCGGGTGACCGTCGGCACCCTGCGCCGCAAGCTCACCGTCGGCGAGGAGGCTCCGGCCCTTGAGACCGTCGTCGGCCGCGGCTACCGCCTCCGTGACCTGCCCGAGCTGGACCGGGGCGCGACCGCATGAGTGAGCGCTCGGGCCGGTGGTCGAGGGCGCCCCGGTGGCTGCGAACCGTGCGGGTGCGGCTGACCCTGACGTACTCCGCGCTCCTGTTCGGGGTGACTGCACTGCTCCTCGCCGGGGTCTACCTGGCGCTCTCCAGCAGCATCAGCGCCGCGCCGCTGGACCCGGTGACGGTCAAGAAGTTCGAGACCCAGGACGGCCACATCGTCTACAAGCCGGGGCAGGAGTTCCAGGCCGCGGACTTCGCCGATGTTCAGGAGGCGGTCAACTACGCCTCGCTCCAGACGCTGCGCAACTACTCGATCATCGCCCTGGTCGTGATGTTCGTGCTGAGCCTGGCCATCGGCTGGTGGGTGGCCGGGCGCGCGCTGCGCCCGGTCGGCGCGATCACCCGCACCGCCCAGGAGATCAACGCCTCCGATCTCACCCGGCGCATCGGTGCGACCGGACCGCACGACGAGCTGCGTACGCTCGCCGACACCATCGACTCCATGCTCGCCCGCCTCGACCGGGCGTTCTCCGACCAGCGCAGGTTCGTCGAGGACGTCTCCCACGAGCTGCGCAACCCGGTCTCCCTGATCCACACCAACGTCGAGGCCGTCCTCGCCAACGACCGCTCCACCGTGCCCGAACGGCGCGAGGCCAGCCTCGTCGTGCTCCAGGCCACCCGCCGGATGCGGCGCCTCCTCGAGGACCTGCTGGCCATCGCCCGCAGTCGCTCGGAGGCCTTCACCGACCGCCAGGTCGATCTGGCCGGCGCCGTGACCGCGGCAGTTCGGGAGTACCGGCTGCCGGCGGAGGCACGCGGCCTCGGCGTGGTCGAGCGCAGCCACGGTGGTCCCGTCGTCGTCGGCGACCCCGACGCGCTGCAGCGCGTGATGGCCAACCTCCTGTCCAACGCGGTCAGGCTCGCTCCGCCCGGATCCACCCTCACGGTCGGCATGGGCAGCCGCGACGGCTGGGCCTGGGCCGCGGTCGCCGACGAGGGACCGGGGATCGACGAGGCGAACCAGGAACGCGTCTTCGACCGGTTCTACCGGGGGAACGGTACGTCCGGCGACGACGCGGTCGCCGACGGCTCGGGCCTCGGCCTCTCCATCGCCCGCCAGATCGCCGAGAGCCACGAGGGCCGGCTCGTCCTGGTCAGCCACGGCTCCTCCGGGAGCACCTTCGTGCTCTGGCTTCCCGACCACGCCATGAACCGTTCGGCCGGGCGCACCGACGCGCCACCAGAAGGTGACCCGCTGCTCGGCTGAGCGACTGAGGTGCCCTGAGAGTGCCTCCCGCCGGGCGAGGCACGGACCTACCGTTTGAGGAGTGAGCATGAGAACAGCAGCGACGTGGCACGGCGTACGAGCTCTCGCCCCCGTGGTTCTGCTCGGAGCCGTCACCGGCGCCTGTATGAACGTCACGGTCCAGGTGGACCCGGCGCCCACGCCGCCCACCCAGCCGACGACCTACTACGGCACGGTCGAGGAAGCCCGCTGGTCCACGACGTACGCCGAGGACCCGACGTACGAGACGGGGAAGGACTGCTGGGCGAGCTGAACCGCCTCGCCGCTACCGGCTTCCGAGCAGCTGGCGCGCCATCACGACCCGCTGGATCTGGTTGGTGCCTTCATAGATCTGGGTGATCTTGGCATCGCGCATCATGCGTTCGAGAGGGAAGTCCTGGGTGTAGCCGGCTCCGCCGAGGAGCTGGACGGCGTCGACGGTGATCTCCATGGCGGTGTCGCTGGCGAAGCACTTGGCGGCCGCGCCGAAGAAGGACAGGTCCCCTGCGTGCCGCTCGGACTTGGCTGCAGCGACGTAGACGAGCTGGCGGGCGGCCTCGAGCTTCATCGCCATGTCGGCGAGCATGAACTGGATCCCCTGGAAGTCGGCGATGCGCTTGCCGAACTGCTGGCGTTCCTGGACGTAGGCCAGGGCGTGGTCGAGGGCGCCCTGGGCGATGCCGATGGCTTGGGCGGCGATGGTGATGCGGGTGTGGTCCAGGGTGCGCAGGGCGAGCTGGAGGCCGGTGCCGGGTTCGCCGATGATCCGGTCACCGGGCAGGTAGACGGCGTCGAAGTTCAGCTCGCAGGTGGGGGACCCCTTGATGCCGAGCTTCTTCTCGGGGGCGGCGATGGTGAACCCCTCGTCGCTCTTCTCCACGACGAAGGCGCTGATGTTGGATCCGCGCCGACCGCCGGGGTCGGTGACGGCCAGGACGGTGTAGTAGTCGGAGATCCCGGCGTTGCTGATCCAGGACTTCTGGCCGCTCAGCACCCAGTTGTCGCCGTCGAGGACGGCGCGGGTCTTCATGGAGGCGGTGTCGGAGCCGGCCTCGCGCTCGGAGAGGGCGTAGGAGAACGCCGAGGTGCCCGCGGCGAGCGGTGGGAGGTAACGCTGGTTGAGGCTCTCGGAGCCGGCCAGGATGAGCGGGAGGCTGCCGAGCTTGTTGACCGCGGGGATCAGTGAGGAGGAGGCGCACACGCGGGCGATCTCCTCGATGATGATGCAGGTGGCCAGGGCGTCGGCGCCTTCACCGCCGTACGCCTCGGGCACGTGCGCCGCATGGAACCCGGAGGCGACGAGAGCGTCGTAGGCCTCGGTGGGGAATCTGCTGTTGGCGTCGACGTCGGCGGCGTAGGGGGCGATCTTGTTGGCCGCGATCGCGCGCACGGCCTCGCGCAGGTCGAGGTGGTGGTCGGCGAGCTCGAGGTAGGGAAAGTCGTCGGTCATGATGGCTCCTTGATGGATCAGTAGTGGTAGAAGCCGCGGCCGGTCTTGCGGCCCAGCAGACCGGCATCGACCATCCGCGCGAGGAGCGGCGGCGGGGCGTAGAGCGGCTCCTTGAACTCCTCGTAGAGCGACTCGGCCACGGCCTTGGTCGTGTCCAGCCCGATCAGGTCCGCGAGCGCCAGCGGTCCCTGCGGGTGGGCCGCGCCGCGCACGAGCCCCTGGTCGATGTCCTCGGCGGTGGCGAACCCGGACTCCAGCATCCGGATCGCGGAGAGCACGAACGGGATCAGCAGCGCGTTGACCACGAAGCCGGCCCGGTCCTGGGAGTCGATGGGGTGCTTGCCGAGGTCCTTCTCGACGAACCCACGCACGCGGTCGGCGGTCTCCGGCGCGGTCAGCAGGCTGGGCACCAGCTCGACCAGGGAGAGCACGGGGACCGGGTTGAAGAAGTGCAGTCCGATCACCTGCGCCGGCCGCTCGGTGGCGACGGCGAGCTTCATGATCGGGATGGAGGAGGTGTTGGAGGCCAGGACGGCCTCGGGGTCGGTCACGATGGCGTCAAGCCGGGTGAACAGCGCGGTCTTGGCGGCTTCGTCCTCGACGATCGCCTCGATGACGAGGTCACGGTCGGCGAGCGCTTCGAGGTCGCTGCTGAGGGTGATGCGCTCCAGCACGTCGGTGGCCCGGGTGATCTTGCCGCGCTGCTCGGCCCGCTCGAGGGAGGCCCGCAGACGCTCGTGGCCGGCCTCGGCGGCCGCGGGGTTGGCGTCGATGAGGACGACGTCCTTGCCGGCGCGCGCGGCGACCTCGGCGATGCCGGCGCCCATCAGTCCCGCGCCGACGACGCCGATGTGGTTGAACCCAGTCATGTGCATCCTCCAGAAGTTGGTACGCAGTACCTTATAGACGGAACGTCGTACCATCAAGTACGTTTCAGGGCATGAGCGAGAAGCCTCGATCGGCGACGACGAAGGACCGCTTGGTCGCCGCGGCGTTCGAGCTGTTCGAGGAACGTGGCTTCGACGCGACGACCGCCGAGGACATCGCGCGTCGTGCCGGCGTGGGGCGCACGACCTTCTTCCGCGCGTTCGGGTCCAAGGACGACGTGATCTTTCCCGAGCACGACCAGCTGCTCGGTCGCATCGACCAGCGTCTGGCCGCCGCGACCCCGGCAACGCGAGCGCTCGCGCTGAGCGAGGCCACGCGGGTCGTGCTGCGGCACTACCTCGACGAGGGCGAGCTGGCGCGAGCGCGCTACCGCCTGGTCGGCTCGGTGCCCGCCCTACGTGCCCGTGAGACGGGTGGGATCCAGCAGTACCAGCGGCTGTTCGCGCGTTGGCTTCGGGAGTGGATGTCCGACCTGCCCGACGGACAGCTGCGCGCCGACCTGCTGGCCGCCGACCTCGTGACGGCGCACAACTTCGTGCTCCGACGCTGGCTCCGGGACCAGACCTCCGACCCGGAGAGCGAGTTCGACCAGGCGATGCGGGTGGCCCTCGAGCGCTATCAGCCCTCGGGCCTCGGGCCGTCCTCGGCCGTCGTCGTGCTCCGCACCTCGGCCACGCCCGCCGCCATCCAGGCGCAGCTGCAGCCGTTGCTCGACGACGACGCGCCGTGAGCTGAGCCGATCTCAGCGCCTGGCCAGCACGAGCGCGTACGCCTCCTCCGGATCGGCCCACCAGCGAAGGTCGCTGAAGCCCGCCGCGGCGAGCTCGAGTGCGACGATGCTTCGGCGGAACTTGCAGGACAGCTCGGTGAGAAGCTCTTCGCCCTCGTCGAACTTGATGACGAGCTCGAGCTCGCTCAGGTCCACGCGGGCGGACTCCTGCGCGACGAGTCGCATCTCGATGCGCTCCTCCTCGGTGTTCCAGAGCGCCAGATGCCGGAACCCGTCGAGGTCGAAGTCGGCGCCCAGGCTCTGGTTGAGAACGCGCAGCGCGTTGAGGTTGAACTCGGCGGTCACGCCGGCGGAGTCGTCGTAGGCGGCGACCAGCTTCCCGGGGTCCTTGGCCAGGTCCAGCCCGAGCAGCAGACCTTCCCCGGGCTCCATGGCAGCGGCGACCGATCCCAGGAACCGTTCGCGTCCCGGGCGGTCGTAGTTGCCCAGCGTGCTGCCGAGCAGCGCGATCAGCCGGCGTCCCGGCCTCGGCAGCTGCCCGAGATGCTGGTCGAAGTCGGCGACGACACCGTGCAGCGCGAGCCCCGGCCGCTCCTCGGCGAGCGCGTCCATCGCCTGGGTGAGCGCGCTGGCGCTGACGTCGACGGCGACGTACGTCGTCAGCCGGTCGGTCTGCGTCAGCGCGTCGAGCAGGAGCCGGGTCTTCTCCGAGGAACCGGATCCGAGCTCGAGGAGCACCTCGGCGTCGGCGGCCTCGGCGATCGCTTGCGCGTGCTCGGTCAGCAGCGCCCGTTCGGTGCGGGTCGGGTAGTACTCGGGCAGCCGGGTGATCTCCTCGAACAGCTCCGAGCCGCGCTGGTCGTAGAAGTACTTCGGCGGGAGCCACTTCGGCGATGCGCTCAAGCCGGTGCGGGCGTCCTCCGCAAGGCTCCGGCGCAGATCCTCGGCGGTCAGCAGGGTGGTGAGCCTGCCGCTGGCTGGTGTGCTCGTGCCGGCCTGATCGTTGCTGTCGAGGGTCACGCGGGGTTCTCCTTCGAGTTGTGACGAGGTGTGTCGAGCCGCCACCAGGTGGGTCCGCACGGGCTGAGGACTCCGATGGTGCGCGGCGGGATCGAGGTGGACGGAGCGCCTGGGAGCGGACGGTTGCTGACGACGTACTCCCAGGACGCCGGCTCGGCCAGGTGGCTGCCCTCGTTGCCGGTCAGCAGGGCGAGGTCCTCGCCGTCGCTGAGGAGGACCGAGAAGCCGCCGACCGCCAGCTCGTTGGCGATCTGGACCACGGCGGAGCCGATCGGCAGGCGCTCCTGCTGCGCCTTGTCGAGGATGAGCCTCCACGAGTCGTCGATGGTGCCGCTGACCGCGGCGGTCCAGTGACCGATTCGCAGCGGCGCGGGGCAGTCGTCGTGATCACAGGCCCAGTCGAGATGCGTCCGGGGTGGTCCGAGGATGCCGCGATGGGTACAGGTGACGGCAGCCGACCAGGTCACGCACGACGCCCGTCGTCGGCGAGCCGGAGCCCGGTGACGGGCCAGCGTGCACCGGGCGGGAAGAAGTTGCGGTACGAGGCTCGGGTGTGTCCCGGCGGGGTGAGCGCGCAGCCACCGCGGAGCACCATCTGGCTCGACATGAACTTTCCGTTGTACTCACCGATAGCGCCGGCGGCGGGGTGGAACCCCGGGTAGGGCAGATAGGCCGATGAGGTCCACTCCCAGCAGTCCCCGAAGAGCTGTCGCAGACCGCCGGTCGCGGGGCCGGCGGCGCGCGGGTGGAAGCTGTCCCGGTCGGCGAGGTTGCCGGCCACCTCGTAGGTCCGGGCGGCGTGCTCCCACTCGGCCTCGGTCGGGAGGCGCTTGCCGGCCCAGGTGGCGTACGCGTCGGCCTCGTAGTGGCTCAGGTGGCAGACCGGCAGCCCCGGGTCGAGCGGTGAGGTGCCGTGCAGGGTGTGCTCGAACCACTCCCCGTCGGCCTGGCGCCAGTAGAAGGGCGCCTCCCAGCCCTCGGCGGTGACCCGCGCCCACCCGTCCGAGAGCCACAGCTCGGGGCGCCGGTAGCCACCGTCGGCGATGAACTCCAGCCACTCGCCGTTGGTGATCAACCGGTCCGCGAGCCGGTACGGCTCCAGCCACTGCTGGTGCCGTGGCAGCTCGTTGTCGAAGCAGAACCCACCGCCCTCGGACCCGATCTCGACCAGGCCGCCGTCGACGTCCACCCAGCCCAGCCGGTCGGTCCCGTCACCTGCGGCCGGAAGACCGGCGTAGGTCGGCTGCAGCGGGTTGAGCGACAGCACGTGCTTGATGTCCATCAGCAGCAGCTCCTGGTGCTGCTGCTCGTGGTGGAAGCCGAGCTCGATGGTCGGGGCGAGCTTGGCGAAGGTGCCCTCGTCCACCCGGTCGAGCAGGTCTCGGACCCGGTCGTCGACGTTGCGCCGGTAGTCGCCGACCTCGTACGCCCCGGGGCGGCTGATCACGCCACGCATCGGCCGTGCGTACCTCGGCCCGACCTGCTCGTAGTAGCTGTTGAAGAGGAACCAGTACTTGTCCTGGAACGGTGTGAAGCCGGGCTCGTTCTGCGCCAGCACGAAGGTCTCGAAGAACCAGGTCACGTGCGCGCGATGCCATTTGGTGGGGGAGACATCCGGCATCGACTGGACCGTCTGGTCCTCGGGGGAGAGAGGTGCTGCGAGGCGTTCGGTGTCCGCTCGGACCTCGTCGAAGCGGGCGATCGCGGTGGTCGTGTCCATCTCACGTCTCCTGTCGGAGGGTCGGGTACGCCAAGTGCTACGAACCACTCTGCCTGGTCGCTCAACCCGCGCCACGCGATTCAGCGGTTGTCGCACACCGGGCCCGGTATGGGCCC
>NZ_JBHVGB010000063.1:0-17245 GCF_042801335.1 Nocardioides sp. NPDC057577
GGGTTACAGGCCGGCGCCGCCGTAGGCTCAGAAGCCGCCGGCGGGAGGACCGGCGTCAGAGCCGCCGTGGGGCGGGCCGCCGTAGTATTCGCCCTTGCCCAGCGCCTGACCCCTGTTCCGGTTGGCCACAGCTTCGTCGACGCCTCGAGATGACTTTCTCACCGCTTGCCACACGATGGCGCCGACGATCACGACGCCTACGGCAATCAGAAACCAGGTGAACGGGTCCATCGGGCTTGCTCACTTTCTCATTGGGTGACGCGGTAGGCGTCGAAGACGCCGGGGACGGTGCGTACCTGCTTCAAGACGGTGTCCAAGTGCTTGGAGTCTGCCATCTCGAAGGAGAACCGAGACTTCGCGACACGGTCGCGAGTGGTGGTGAGCTGGGCGCTGAGGATGTTCACGTGGGCGTCGGAGAGCGCCATCGTGATGTCGGAGAGGAGCCGGGCGCGGTCGAGCGCTTCGACCTGGATGTTGACCAGGAAGACCGAGTTGGAGGTGGAGCCCCACTCGACCTCGAGCAAGCGCTCGGGGTGCGAGCGGAGCTCGGCGGCGTTGGTGCAGTCGGTGCGGTGGACGGAGACTCCCCCGCCCTTGGTCACGAAGCCGAGGATGTCGTCGCCGGGCACCGGTGTGCAGCACTTGGCGAGCTTGACCCAGACGTCCGGGGAACCCTTGACGATGACGCCGGCGTCGGAGTTGGCGGCGGAGACCTTGCCGTGGCGCCGGCGGCCGACGTTGATGGCCTCGGCGAGATCCTCGGCGGCACCCTCGTCGCCGCCTCGATCCTCGATGACGCGGCGTACGACCGCCTGGGCGGAGAGGTGGCTCTCGCCGACCGCGGCGTAGAGCGCCTCGACGTCGGCGAGGTCGAAGTGGTCGGCGACCTGCATCAGCGACTCGCGCGACATCAGCCGCTTGAGGGGCAGGCCCTCCTTGCGCATGAGCCGGCCGATCGCGTCCTGGCCCTTCTCGATGGCCTCGTCGCGGCGCTCGCGGGTGTGCCACTGCCGGATCTTCGCCTTGGCCCGGTTGGACTTGACGAAGGAGGCCCAGTCGCGCGACGGGCCGGCGTTGGGCGACTTGGAGGTGAAGACCTCGACGACGTCGCCGCTCTCCAGGGTCGACTCCAACGGCACCAGACGACCGTTGACCCGGGCACCGATGGTCTTGTTGCCGACCTCGGTGTGGACGGCGTAGGCGAAGTCGACCGGGGTCGCGTCGGCGGGCAGCGCGATCACGTCGCCCTTGGGCGTGAAGACGTAGACCTCGGTGCGCTTCATCTCGAAGCGCAGCGACTCGAGGAACTCGCCGGGGTCGTTGACCTCCGACTGCCAGTCCATGAGCTGCTTGACCCAGCTCATGTCGTTGTCCATCGGCCGGTCGGTGTCGACACCGGCGCGGCCGTCCTCCTTGTACTTCCAGTGGGCGGCGACGCCGAACTCGGCCCGGCGGTGCATCGCGAAGGTGCGGATCTGCAGCTCGACCGGTTTGCCCTGGGGGCCGATCACGGTGGTGTGCAGCGACTGGTACATGTTGAACTTCGGCATCGCGATGTAGTCCTTGAACCGCCCCAGGACCGGGTTCCACCGCGAGTGCAGGATGCCGAGGACGGAGTAGCAGTCGCGCTCGTCCTCGACCAGGATCCGGATGCCGACCAGATCGTTGATGTCGGAGAAGTCCTTACCGCCGACGATCATCTTCTGGTAGATCGAGTAGTAGTGCTTCGGTCGACCGGTGACGGTCGCCTTGATCCGGGCCTCGTGCAGGTCGCGCTCGACCTGGTCGATGACCTGGGCCAGGAACTTCTCCCGTGACGGGTTGCGGTCGGCGACGAGGCGGACGAGCTCGTCGTACATCTTCGGGTAGAGGGTCGCGAAGGCGAGGTCCTCGAGCTCGAACTTGATGGTGTTCATGCCGAGCCGGTGGGCCAGCGGCGCATAGATGTCGAGGGTCTCGCGGGCGCTGCGCTCCTGGCTCTTCTGCGGGACGTAGCGCAGCGTACGCATGTTGTGCAGGCGGTCGGCGAGCTTGATCACCAGGACCCGGATGTCGCGCGACATCGCCACGACCATCTTGCGGATGGTCTCGGCCTGCGCGGAGTCGCCGTAGGTGACCTTGTCGAGCTTGGTGACGCCGTCGACCAGGTGGGCGACCTCCTCACCGAAGTCCCGGGTGAGCTCCTTGAGCGTGTAGGGCGTGTCCTCGACGGTGTCGTGGAGCAGCGCCGCCACCAGGGTCGGCTCGGTCATGCCGAGCTCGGCGAGGATCGTGGTCACTGCAAGCGGGTGGGTGATGTAGGGGTCGCCGCTCTTGCGCATCTGCGTGCCATGAAGGCGCTCGGCGGTGACGTAGGCCCGCTCCAGCAGGGGCAGGTCGGCCTTCGGGTGGTTGGACCTCACCGCCCGAAACAGCGGCTCCAGCACAGGATTGCCGGGCGTGCCACGGCCGCCGATCCTGGCCAGGCGCGCACGGACGCTGCGTCCCGACGGGGCCGGGCCACTGCTCTCCCGCGCCTCGATGTTGTGCGCACGAGGCTGCGCGACGATGCGATCCTCTGCCATGCACCGAGTCTACCGGCCGCACCCGGAGCATTGGCTAGGACCGCACCTGCATGATGGACCTGTCAACTGACCAACAGCGAGTGCACCGGCGTGTCCGGCAGCTTGCTGCGCGGGTCGAGGAAGCCGAGCTCGAGCAGCACCGAGACGCCCACGACGACTCCGCCGCAGCGCTCGACGAGCTCGATCGTGGCCGCCGCGGTGCCACCGGTCGCGAGGACGTCGTCGATGACCAGCACCCGCTCCCCCGGCGCGACCGCGTCGGTGTGGATCTCCAGGGTGGCCTCGCCGTACTCCAGCGAGTAGGAGACCGCGTGGGTCTCGCGTGGCAGCTTGCCCGCCTTGCGTACGGGCACGAAGCCCACGCCGAGGTGCAGGGCGGCGGGGGCGCCGAGGATGAAGCCTCGCGACTCCATGCCGAGCACCTTGGTGACGCTCACGTTGCCGTCGGCGTCGCGCGCCGGAGCGGCGAGCGCCTCGACCACCTGGGTGAAGCCGGCGTGGTCGGCCAGCAGCGGGGTGATGTCCTTGAACCCGACGCCCGGCTCCGGGAAGTCGGGAACGTCGGCGACCAGCCGCTCGAGGGTTTCCTCGAGCGACCGGCCACCAGCGGCCGTCTCGGAGACAGTCACTTGCGCTTCGACCTCGACTCACGCTTCGGCTGCGGACGCCCGGCGGCGCCGCTGTCGGAGACCTCGCGGTGCTGGTCGGGTACGTTGCGGCCCCGACCGGTCGCGGAGCGGTTGGGGCTGGTGCCCCGGCTCACGCCGGCCTCGTGAAGGTCCTCGGAAGAGCCCTCGCGAAGCTCGTCCGGCTCGTCGCTCTCCGCGACCGGCATGCCCTCGTCGAAGACCGGCACCGCGGCGTACTTGTCGGCTTCCTTCATCCGCGCGGCGGCACGCTTCTCGGCGTCGACGACGTCCTTCTCCTTCGACTTCAGGTGCACCAGCAGCGGCGTGGCGATGAAGATCGAGGAGTAGGTGCCGACGGCCATACCGATGAAGAGGACCAGGGAGATGTCCTTCAGCGAGGAGGTGCCGAGCTGGACGGTGCTGACGTAGAGGATCGCGACGACGGGCAGCAGACCGATGATCGAGGTGTTGATCGACCGGACCAGGGTCTGGTTGACCGCGAGGTTGGCCGCGTAGGCGTAGGTCTGCTTCCTCTGCGACAGGTTGCGGGTGTTCTCCTTGACCTTGTCGAAGACCACCACGGTGTCGTAGAGCGAATAACCGAGGATCGTCAGGAAGCCGGTGACCGTTGCCGGAGTCACCTCGAAGCCGACGATCGCGTAGACGCCGACCGTGATCACCACGTCGTGGAGCAGCGCGACGACGGCCGCGACCGACATCTTCCATTCCCTGAAGTAGATCCAGATGAACAGGACCACGCCGACGAGGAAGATGCCCAGCGCGAGGGCCGCCTTGGAGGCGACCCGCTGACCCCAGCTGGGGCCGATGCCGGTGCGGCTGACGTCGTCCTCGGCCACGTCGGCGGTCTTGGTGATCGCCGCCATGATCGAGTCGTCGGCCTCGGAGTTGTTCGGGATCGCCTTGGTCTCGATGACGATCGACTTCGGGCCGGCCGTACGCACCGTGGCGCCGTCGGCGGCCTCGATCGCCGTGTCACCCACGGACGCCCGCAGGTCGTCGGCGAGCTCCTGGTCGGCCTGCGCGACGGTCACCGTGTAGCGCGTGCCACCGGTGAAGTCGATGCCGAGGTTGATGCCCTGCAGCCAGACACCGAGGACGACCGCCACGAGCACGACTGCGGACACGGCGTACCAGAGCATCCGGCGACCGACGAAGTCGAAGGACTTCTCGCCGGTGTAGAGCTCCTTGCCGAGCCGCGAGAAGGAGAACTTGCTCATCAGGCCTTGCCTCCGACCAGAGTGTTGCCCGTAGGGGCGTCGACGGTGCCGATTGCGCGCTTGTCCATGCCGGAGAGCACGTGGCCCTTGTTGAAGAAGCCCCAGCCGGCCATCAGCTTGGTCATCGGGTGGGTGAACCAGAAGAACACCAGCACGTCGATGATCGTGGTCAGGCCCAGCATGAAGGCGAAGCCCTTGACCTCGTTGGTCGCGAAGACGTAGAGCACGAACGCGGCCAGGAACGAGACGCCGTCGGAGGCCAGACACGTGTTACGAGCCCGGACCCAGGCGGTGTCGACGGCCACCCGCATCGAGCGGCCATCACGCATGTCGTCACGCATCCTCTCGTAGAGGATGATGAAGGAGTCGGCGGTGATACCGATACCGACGATCAGACCGGCCACACCCGGAAGGTCCAGGGTGACGCCGGCGGTCTCGCTGAGCAGCAGGATCATCCCGTACGTCAGAGCACCCGCCACGAGCAGCGACCCGATCACCACGATGCTCATCGCGCGGTAGTAGAGGATCGAGAAGATCACCACGAGGATCAGGCCGATCAGGCCGGCCCAGAGTCCGGCGGTGAGCTGGTTGCCGGCCAGGGTCGGGCCGATGACCCGGGTCTGGATGCCGTCCTCGGGGAAGTCGAGCGGCAGCGAGCCGTACTTCAGGTTGTTGGCAAGCGCGGCGGCGGACTCCTGAGTGAAGTCGCCGCTGATCTGGGCGCCTCCGCTGATCCGGGAGTCGGCGGTCGGGGCCGAGATCACCTTGGTGTCCAGGACGATCGCGAACTGCTCGCCGGTGCCGGCGATGTTGCCGGTGGTGTCGGCGAAGACCTTGTTGCCGTCGGACTTGAAGTCCAGGGTGACCACGTAGTTGGCCTGCTGCTGCGGGATGCCGTAGGAGGCTTCGCTGATCTCGGTGCCCTCGATGACTGCCGCGGTCAGCAGGTAGGGGACGCCGTCCTCATCGCAGGTCAGCAGGGGCTCACCCGCGACGTCCTCGGCCGGTTCGGCGCCCGGGGCGGGGCAGGTGAAGGAGTTGTAGGCGGTCGCCCACTCCTGCGGCACGTTGCGCATGAACTCGACCGCTTCGTCGACCGGGACGACCGAGTTCTTGCTCCGCTTCTCGGACTCGGCGCCCGCCGAGGCCGAGGGGCTGGCGCTCGGGTCGGCGCTCTCGGACGCCTTCTCGGAGGGCTTCTCTGACGCGCTCGCGGTCTCGGAAGCGCTGGCGGTCTCGCTGCCGAACGCCGCACGCGGAGAGGTGCCCGGGACGGTTCCGGTCGAGGGGTCCTCGACCATCGAGCCGCTCGGGTCCGCGGCACCGCAGGGCTTCTGCGGGCTGCAGGCGACCAGGCGGAAGCGGAGCTTCGCGGTCTGGCGGACGCGCTCTGCGGTCTCCTGCTGCACCTTGCCGGTGCCGGGGATGGAGACCTTGATGACGTCGCTGCCCTCGGTGGTCACTCGGCCGCCGGTGATGCCGGAGCCGTTGACCCGCTGGTCGATGATCGACTTGGCCTCGTCGAGGCTCTCCCTCGGGACCGATCCGCCCTCGGTGTTCTCCGCGGTCATCGAGATCTCGGTGCCGCCGCGCAGGTCGAGGCCCAGCTCGGGCTTCCAGGTGCCGGCGTACGCGATGCCGCCGAACATGATCGCAATGGCCAAGAAGAGCAGTGCGAGTGTCCGGCCGGGGCGCGCTGTCTTGCGTGCCATGTGTGGGTCAGTCCTTCTTGTCGAGGTCCACGATGACGTTCTCGGCGCCCTCAGGGGTCTCGTCGGCCTTGGCCTCGACCTCGGGCTCCTCGGCGGCGTCCTCGTCGATCTCCTCGGCAGGCGCTTCGGTGACCTTCTGGGCCACGGCCTGGCGCACGACCTGGATGACGACGCCGTCGGAGATCTCGACCTTGATGTTCGTCGTGGTCTCCTCGACCTCCGTCACCGTGCCGAAGAGCCCGGCGGTCAGCATCACCCGGTCACCCGGCTGGAGGTTGAGCTGGAGCTCACGCGCCTGCTTCGCACGCTTCTGCTGCGGCCTGATCAACAAGAAGTAGAACAGGACGATGATGACGATAAAAGGAAGGAATTCCACGGGGGTTCGGCTCCGACAGTCTGAGTGGTCGCCGGCAGGCGCACGGCGACGTGCAAGTCTAACCAGGCACCTGGTTGAGACTGTGAATCAGGCCTCATCCCAGAGCGTTTCCCTGGACCAGGCCGCAGCCTCGGCGTTGGCCGGTACCGGCAGCCCGAGATGCTCCCAAGCGGCCGGGGTCGCGACCCGGCCACGCGGCGTACGGGCCAGGAAGCCGGTGCGCACCAGGAACGGCTCGGCCACCTCCTCGACCGTCTCACGCTCCTCCCCCACCGCTACGGCGAGGGTGGAGATGCCCACGGGGCCACCGCCGAATCTCCGGCACAGGGCGTCGAGGACGGCCAGGTCGAGGCGGTCCAGGCCGAGCGGGTCGACCTCGTAGAGGTCCAGGGCCTTCTCGGCGATCTGCTGGGTGACCGTGCCGTCGGCCTTGACCTGGGCATAGTCGCGTACGCGGCGCAGCAGCCGGTTCGCGATCCGCGGGGTGCCGCGGGAGCGGCCGGCGATCTCGGCGGCCCCGTCGTCCTTGAGGGTGACGTCGAGCAGGCCGGCGGAACGGCGCACGATCAGCTCGAGGTCGGCGGGGTCGTAGAGCTCGAGGTGGCCGGTGAAGCCGAACCTGTCCCGGAGCGGGCCAGGGAGAAGGCCGGCCCGCGTGGTCGCGCCGACCAGCGTGAACGGCGGCAGGTCGATCGGGATCGCGGTCGCGCCCGGGCCCTTGCCGATGACCACGTCGACCCGGAAGTCCTCCATCGCCAGGTAGAGCATCTCCTCGGCGGGCCGGCTCATCCGGTGGATCTCGTCGACGAAGAGCACCTCGCCCTCGTTGAGCCCGCTCAGGATCGCGGCCAGGTCGCCGGCGTGGGTGATCGCCGGGCCCGACGTGATCCGCAGGGGCGCCGACATCTCGGCGGCGATGATCATCGCGAGGGTGGTCTTGCCGAGGCCCGGCGGCCCGGACAGGAGTACGTGGTCGGGGGCCCGCTCGCGCTGCCGCGCCGCCTCCAGGACGAGGCCGAGCTGCTCGCGGACGCGTTGCTGTCCGATCAGCTCGTCGAGGGCCTTGGGGCGCAGCGCCGCCTCGACGGCCCGGTCGTCACCGTCGGCCTCGGCGATGGTCAGCGACGAGAAGTAGTCCTCCTCGGCGCGGTCCAGGTCATCCTCGTGCATGGGTCCTTATGCCTTCGAAAGAGTGCGCAGAGCCGCCCTGAGCAGCAGCGAGATGTTGGCCTGGTCGCCGGCCTCGGGCTCGATGGCGGTGACCGCCTTGTCGGCGTCGCGGGCGTTGTAGCCCAGGCCGACGAGGGCCTCGGTGACCTGGTCGCGCCACGGGGCCGCTGCGGTGGCGGGCGCTGGAGCGGAGGCGGTGCCGGTCGGCGCGCCGATCCTGTCCTTGAGCTCCAGGATGATCCGCTGGGCGCCCTTCTGGCCGATGCCGGGGACCTTGGTGAGTGTCTTCGCGTCCTCGCCCGCGATGGCCAGACGGATGCCGTCGGGCGAAAGCACGGCGAGCATGGCCTGGGCGAGCTTCGGGCCGACGCCGGAGGCGGTCTGGAGCAGCTCGAAGAGGGTGCGCTCGTCGGTATCGGTGAAACCGAACAGGGTCAGCGAGTCCTCGCGCACGACCAGGCTGGTCGGCAGGTGAGCCTCCTCGCCGGTGCGGAGCGTGGCCAGCGTGTTGGGCGTGCAGAGCATCTCGATCCCGATGCCGCCGACCTCGACGATGGCGGTGGAGAGACTGACGGCGGCAACCTTGCCGCGCACGGACGCGATCATCTGCGTACCTTCCCTGCCGCGGCCACCGCGGCTTCAATGCGGTTCTGGGCGCCTCCGCGCCACTGGTGGGTGATGGCCAGGGCGAGCGCGTCGGCGGCGTCGGCCGGCTTCGGCGGGGTCGGGAGCCGCAGGATCCGGGTCACCATCGCGGTCACCTGAGCCTTGTCGGCTCGGCCGTTGCCGGAGACGGCCGCCTTGACCTCCGAGGGCGTGTGCAGGGCGACCGGCAGACCGCGCCGGGCGGCGCAGACCATGGCGAGGCCGCTGGCCTGGGCCGTACCCATGATCGTGGAGACGTTCGAGCGGGCGAAGATCCGCTCGATCGCGACCGCGTCGGGCCGATGCTTCTCGATCCAGGCGTCGATCCCCTTCTCGATGCTCACCAGCCGCTCCCAGACAGGAAGGTCGGCAGACGTACGGATCACTCCGACGTCCACCATCGACAGCGGCCGGCCGAGCGATCCGTCGACCACGCCCATCCCGCACCGGGTCAGGCCGGGGTCGATCCCAAGCACGCGCACTGGAGCACCTCTTCCACAACGACCGAGCCGGCCGGGTGTCGAACGTCTGTTCGCAGACTACCGGTCGGCTGCTGCCTCCGGGCTCGCGACACCCTCATTCAGGAGGATGCGACGTGCTCGGAGGTCCCGCGGTCGAGGCCCCCGTGCTCACAGGATGTCGGTGCGTCGCTCCTCGACGGTCTCCGTACCGTCGGCATGCCTCCGCCTCGCGACCGTGCGTGACCGACCTCCGGTGTTCAGGGTCACAGCGGTCAGGATCAGCACCACGGCTCCGACAGCGGCCAGGATCCAGCCGATCAGGGTCAGATCGACCCCGCTGACCGAGACGTGCACAGCCAACGCCAGGACAAGTCCGACGACGAGCAGAATCGCTCCTACGCCGTATCCCATCGTGTACTCCTTCCAGTGCGAACCCGCCCTCGCGGCGGTTCGTGACCTTCCGGGTACCCAGCATCCGGCCCGAGAATGAGCCGGTTCGCCGTACGGCCCAGCTCGCAGCTCGACCAGCGGAGCGATCAGGCGTCGACGGTCTCCATGACCTCGTCGGGGATGTCGGCGTTGGAGAAGACGTTCTGCACGTCGTCGAGGTCGTCGACGGCGTCGATGAGCCTGAAGACCTTCTCGGCCGACGGCGCGTCGGCGACGGGGATGTCCATGCTCGCGACGAACTGGACCTCGGCGGAGTCGTAGTCGATGCCGGCGTCCTGCAGCGCGGTGCGGACCGCGACGACGTCGGAGGGGTCGGAGACGACCTCGAAGGTCTCACCGAGGTCGTTGACGTCCTCGGCACCGGCGTCGAGGGTGGCCTCGAGCAGGTCGTCCTCGGAGACCTCCTTGCCCTCCTGCGCCTTGGCCACGACGACGACGCCCTTGCGGTCGAAGAGCCGCGAGACCGAGCCCGGGTCGGCCATGGTGCCGCCGTTGCGGGTGACCGCGGTGCGGACCTCCATGGCCGCCCGGTTGCGGTTGTCGGTCAGACATTCGATGAGGAGCGCGACGCCCTGGGGGCCGTAGACCTCGTACATGATCGTGTCGTAGCTGACGCCGCCGCCGTCGAGCCCGCCGCCGCGCTTGACCGCGCGGTCGATGTTGTCGTTGGGGACCGACTGCTTCTTGGCCTTCTGGATCGCGTCGTAGAGGGTCGGGTTGCCCGACGGGTCGGGACCGCCGGTCTTCGCCGCGATCTCGATCGTCTTGATGAGCTTGGCGAACAGCTTGCCGCGCTTGGCGTCGATCGCCGCCTTCTTGTGCTTCGTCGTTGCCCACTTGGAGTGGCCGCTCATCTGAAAACCGTCCTTTGCCCCGCGTCGTCGCTGTGCTTGTCGAGCCGCCTCCGGAGTCGTCACAGGGCAGCAGGTGTCCATTCTAACTACGTGGCCCCGGTCACGGTCACCAGCAGGTGTCGAGGAAGAGCCGGTGCAACCGGTCCTCGCCGTTGACCTCGGGATGGAAGGAGGTCGCCAGCAGATGCCCGTGGCGTACGGCGACGGGGTGGCCCGCCACGCTCGCGAGCACCTCCACGTCGGGGCCGGTCGACTCGACCCAGGGCGCCCGGATGAAGACCGCCCGGACCGTGTCCTCCACCCCGGCGACGGTCAGGTCGGTCTCGAAGGACTCGGTCTGGCGACCGAACGCGTTGCGCCGCACCGTGATGTCCAGGCCGCCGATCGTCTCCTGGCCCTCGGCACCGTCGAGCAGGCGCTCGGCGAGCAGCACCATCCCGGCACACGTACCGAAGACGGGCATCTTGTCCTCGACCCGAGCCCGCAGCGGCTCGAGCAGCTCGAAGGTCCTGGCCAGACGCCACATCGTGGTCGACTCGCCGCCGGGGAGGACGAGCCCGTCGCAGGTGTCCAGCTCGGCCTGGCGGCGTACGGGAAGGGTCTTGACCCCCAGCCGGGTCAACGTGGCCAGGTGCTCGCGGACATCGCCTTGGAGAGCGAGTACGCCGATGGTCGGTGCAGTCACCTCGGAAGCGTAGTTCGCGGCGAGCGCCACGCGGAACTCGGCTCAGGCGGTGTTGCACTCGAAGGAGGCGAAGGCGAGCACGGCGCTGCTGGAGAAGTTCACCTGGACGGTCGTCGCGCCGTACCAGCTGCTGCCGATGAGGTGGGAGCGCACGCGCAGCTGCAGCCGGGTGTTGGAGAGCAGGTTGAGGCCGAGAAGGTTGCCCAGCGTCGTCGCGTTCTGCTGGTAGACCTGCCTCGATCCGGCGGCCCCGGAATGGGCGACGGTCAGGGCGGCGCCCTGGTTCTGGTTGGTGCTCCGGTTGAAGAACTGCAGCTGGTAGTCATAGCTCGCCAGCGGCGGGGCGGAGGCCGGTGCGACTCCTTCCCAACGCAGCGTGATCATGCTGCCGAGCGCCTGGTTCTGCGCCTGGCAGTTGCCGGTCCCGGTGCCGTTGCCTCCGCCGGAGGACGGCGCCGCGGTCGGCGAGACGAGGCTCGTCGTGCCGAGCGTGGCGCCCGTGACACTCACCGGGTCCGTCCAGGCTGCCCAGGTCGGTGGCATCGCCGTGCCGAGCAGGAACGCGAGCACGAGGACAGCGAACGCGAGCCGTCCTCGGCGGCCCGCGGACGGCTTCGGCGCGGGTTGTGGTAGTTCTGGCGGCTCGGGGACCGCGGGGGTCTCGGGGGTCTCGGGGGTCTTCGGAGCAGGCGGGTTCGCCCGGCGGCGCATCAGGATCGTGAGCAGCAGCGCCGCGTAGCCGGCGAGCACGAAGATCCCTGGCGGATGCGAGAGCCAGGCGATCACCGCGCCGAGATGGGGCACGGAGTAGACGACCCGGTCGGCGGCGGTCACCTGGTAGGGACGCAGATCCGCGGTCTCGTTGGCGTCGCCCTTCAGCATCAGCAGCGAGTTCGCCTCTGTGTGGTCGATCGAGACGACCCGGTGCGTCACCCGCGTACGTTCGTACGGCACCGAGATCACGTCGCCGACCTCGATCTCGCGGTGGCCGACCGGCACCGCCAGCGCCAGCGAGCCGGTGGGGATCGCCGGTGACATCGATCCGGACCGGAAGACGAGCGGCCGTACGTCGAACGCGACCCCCGCGAGCAGCGTCAGCAGGCACACCACGCCGGCCACCGCCGCCAGGGTGAGCGCGAGATCGCCCGCCCGCCGGACGGTGACGGTGGCGAGGCGCTGCAGCCGGGTCACGGCAGCTGCGTTCCGGTGAGCGTGAAGGTGAGGTTGCTCGAGCGGCCCTGGGCGGTGTCGGGGGCGTCGGTGCCGAGCGTCACCTGCAGGCAGAGGGTCTGCGAGGTGCCCGGCTGGAGCGTGCGCGCGGTCGCGATGCCGGAGGACGGCAGCGGGCCGCCGGTGCCGGCGAGCGCCGTGCCCGGACAGGTCTGGTTCAGGGTGCCGTCGTTGGTCACGCTGGTGTCGGCGGTGACCTTGAGGGTCAACGGGGCCAGCGTGGTGGTCGAGGAGCCGCTCGTCATCGTGTAGCTCAGCGGGATCGACCCGACGTTCTGAACGGTCAGGATGCCCGCCGAGGACGTGCCCGGGTACATGCCGGTCAGGTTCAGCGCGGTGAAACCGGTGTAGGGGTCGGCGCCGTTGACCTGGAGGTCGAGCGTGCCCGTGGTCAGGGTCGCGCCGCTGACCTCCACCGTGTCGGTCCAGTAGGCCAGCGTCCCGGTCGCCCCGATCGAGACGACCACGCCGAGAGCGAGCAGCGCGCGTAGGCGCGCGGACCTCACCGCACGCCGCAGCGCGGCACCCGGGCGCCGTCGTGGACTGGTCATGATCTTCCCTTTCGCTTGCTGCGCAGGACGAGGGCCGTACCCCCGCCGATCGAGAGTGAGGCCAGAGCGATCAGCCACCACGTCACCGGGCTGCCGGTCTCGGGCAGCAGACCACCGTCGCCCGCGGCATCACCGCCGGGCGGCGCGTCATCGCCCGGCCCGGTCGCATCCTCCCCCGTCAGCCGTACGTCGAGGCTGAACGTGAGCGACCTGTCCATCGTGTCGTTGTCCGCCCCCGGTGCGTAGGTCGCGACGACGCCGATCCGGTCCCGGGCGCCCTGTTCCAGCCGGCCCAGCTCGGCGCGGGCTCCTGGCCGTACGTCCTGCCACTCGCCCTCCCCGCGGCGCAGCCGCAGACTCATCGCACCCTCGGCGAGCAGGCCGTCGGTGTCACGGACGTCGGCACTCACGGTGAGCGATCCGCGGCTCTCTCCGGCGTCGCGTACCCAGAAGGTGGCCTCTCGGGAGTCGCCGGGAACCCAGCGCACCTCCGGCTCGAACAGCGGCCGGGGCAGGTCGGCGGCCCAGGTGCGGCCGTCGTTGCTCAGCTGCACCGGCTCGGTTGCCGCCGCCGGTGCAGCCGCGGCGACGGTCGAGATCACCAGGAGCGCGAGCAGGAGGCGTACGGCCGTCATGGCTTCACCTCTGCGTCCTCGGCTCGCTCCCGGCGACGGTCGCGGATGGAGCCCCCGAACATCACCAGCGCGTAGCCGATGAGCAGCCCGGCGCCGACCAGCCGGGTGATGGCGCGCTGCTCACCGTTCAGCAGCGAGTTGAGATGGCCGACGTAGGGCAGCCAGTACCAGCGCTCTCCGCGCACCTGCACCGCCCGCACCGGCTTCACGTCCTCGGCGTCGTTCGCGTCACCGCGGGTCGTGAAGACCCGTTCGCCCTTGGTGGTGGTGCCGATGCCGGTGATGCGATGGGTCGCGACCGTCGGCTCCCCCGACCTCAGCTGGAAGGTGATCACGTCCCCGATCTGGAGCGTGGCCGGGTCCACCGGACGTACGACCACCAGCGACCCCGGCGGCATGCCGGGCCGCATCGAGCCGCTGAGCACCGTGAACGCCTCTCCTCCGACGAGCCGCGGCGCGGCGACACCGAGGAGGATGACCGCGCCGGCCGCGATGATCACGAACCACACCACGAACTGACCCAGGAAACCGAGCACGGCTCGTGGCCCTGGGGTGGGCAGGCGTCGGCCGCCCGGCAGCGAGGAGCGCCGGGCGGACAACGCAGCGGCGGATGTCATGGACACCGCCTCACAGGAGCTGGACACAGGGATCAGGGGTTCGGGTTCTGGCCCGAGCTCTGGTCCTGAGTCAGGGTGATCGTGATCGCGTCCAGGGTCGCGGTGACGTCCTGGGTGTCGTTGGCGTTGATCGTGGTCGCGTTGCCGTAGGGGAAGACCACCTCCACGTCGGCGACCAGCGTGGTCGGACCGTCGATCGCGAACGAGTCGCCGTCACCCACCGGGTCGCCGCCGAGCTGGTAGTCCGCGGTCGCGGTGAGCTGCATCGTCGTGGTGGTCTTGTCGGTGGTGTAGGTGACCTCACCCGGGGCCGACACGGTGGCGGTGAGGTGGTCACCGGAGCCGGTCACCTCGAACGAGCAGGACTTGGTAATCGAGTCTCCCGGGACGATGGTCGTGACCGCTGAGCCGTCGGGGTAGGTCCAGGCCGCCTCGCAGGTGCCGTCGCTCAGCGCCATGTTCCCCGTCGTGATCGTGCCGCCGGAGGCGGTGCCGTCATCGGTCCAGTAGGCCAGCGATCCGGCGCCCCCGAGAAGCAGGACCGCGGCGCTCGCGGCGGCCACTGCACCCTTCGTCGACTTCTTCATGTTTCTGTCCCCATCTCCACAGGGACGCGGTGCCCCCGTTATGTATGGGACCAAGGTCCCCCATAACGCAACGTTTTACGCGGAAACGGGACAATCGTTATGTTTTGAGACTATTTGATGCATTCCTACGTTGGTTGTTCCCGTTTTCGAATCGTCCATGCACCGCACAACGCCGACGCGGCCACGCAGCCCCCGCTCGGGGGCCACGCAGCCGCGTCGGTTCGACGTGGGTCGGGTTCTACCAGCCACGCTCCGCGAACTGAATCGAACGGGCCGGCTCGTCGACGTTGATGCCGACCATCGCCTCACCGAGACCGCGGGAGACCTTGGCGACGACGTCGGGGTCGTCGTGGAAGGTGGTCGCCTTCACGATCGCCTCGGCGCGCTGGGCCGGGTTGCCGGACTTGAAGATGCCGGAGCCGACGAAGACGCCCTCGGCGCCGAGCTGCATCATCATCGCCGCGTCGGCCGGGGTCGCGATGCCACCGGCGGTGAACAGTACGACCGGGAGCTTGCCGTTGCTGGCGACCTCCTTGACCAGCTCGTAGGGGGCCTGGAGCTCCTTGGCCGCCACGTAGAGCTCGTCGTCGGCGAGCGCGCCGAGGCGGCGGATCTCGCGGCGGATCGTCCGCATGTGGGTGACCGCGTTGGACACGTCACCGGTGCCGGCCTCGCCCTTGGAGCGGATCATCGCCGCGCCCTCGGTGATGCGGCGCAGCGCCTCGCCGAGGTTGGTCGCACCGCACACGAACGGCACGGTGAAGGACCACTTGTCGATGTGGTTCTCGTAGTCGGCAGGGGTCAGCACCTCGGACTCGTCGATGTAGTCGACACCCAGGGACTGCAGCACCTGGGCCTCGGCGAAGTGGCCGATCCGGGCCTTGGCCATGACGGGGATGGAGACGGCCTCGATGATGCCGTCGATCATGTCGGGGTCGGACATGCGGCTCACGCCGCCCTGGGCGCGGATGTCGGCCGGGACGCGCTCGAGCGCCATCACCGCCACCGCCCCGGCGTCCTCGGCGATCTTCGCCTGCTCGGCGGTGACCACGTCCATGATCACGCCGCCCTTGAGCATCTCCGCCATCCCGCGCTTGACCCGCGAGGTTCCCGTCTCATTCGTGCTTGTAGCCATGTGGCGATCGTAAGTCGGGACCCGTCGTACGCCATCCTCGGAAAGCCCTGCTCAGGCCACTGTTCCCGAAGTGGACTGCTAGGAGGCCAGTGCGTGGGCCGCTTCGGCCACGGCGGTGGGAGCGCCGGCCAGGGACCAGAGGACCCCGCCTGCCTCGACCTGGGCGGTGGTGCCGCCGGCGCCCAGGACCAGCGCGGCTCCGGGGAGGCGGTCCCAGTCGGGGACGGAGTGCTGGCAGAAGAGGTGGAGCCTGCCCTGGGCGATCGCGGTGAGGTCCATCGACCCGGAGCCGAGGATCCGGATGGAGGCGGCCTGGCTGGCGACCCGGACGTACGCCTCGCCGACCGGGTGCCTCAGCCTCGAGGGGTGGAGGTAGGTGGTCAGGCAGGCGTGGGCGAGCGGAGTGTCCGGCATCGCGTCGAGCCGGACGCCGTTGCGGGTGGTGGGCAGCTCGGGACCACCGATGTAGACGGCATCCTCGGCCGGTGAGTAGACGGCGCCCAGGACAATGCCGGTGCCGTCGGTCAGGGCCAGGGCGGAGCACCACCAGTCGAGGCCGCGTACGAAGTTGTAGGTGCCGTCGACGGGGTCGATGGTCCATACGCGGCCGGTGGACGACTCGCGGGCGGAGCCCTCCTCGCCGAGGATGCCGTCGCCCGGGTGTTCGGCGGTGAGGCGCTCCACGATCGCCGTCTCGGCTGCCTTGTCGGCGGCGGTGACCAGGTCGGAGACCGAGGTCTTGGTCTCGATCGAGTCGCCGATGCCCTCGCTGCGCATCTTCGCGGCGAGCGAGCCGGCGCCGCGGACGAGCTCGGTGGCCAGGCGTACGTCGTGTTCGCTCGGCACGGTCATGCCGACGCCTCCTCGGCGATGGCCTGCTTGCGGACCGTCCAGACGCGCTGTCCGACGGTGACGGTCGAGGCGACGGCGAGGATCCACAGCGCGATGTAGATCAGCAGGTCGAGATCGAAGATGCCGGCGAAGCCGGTCAGCACCAGGACCAGGACCAGCCGGTCGGCTCGCTCGGCGATGCCGACGTTGGCGGTGAAGCCCAGCGACTCGGCGCGGGCGCGGGCGTAGGACGTGACCGCGCCCATCACCACGCACCACAGGGTCAGCGCGAGATAGAGGTCGGAGTCGCCCGGGCCGGCGAAGTAGAGCGCCAGGCCACCGAAGACCGCGCCGTCGCCGATCCGGTCGAGGGTGGAGTCCCAGAACGCGCCGAACTTGCTCGTACGCCCGACGGCGCGTGCCATCGCCCCGTCGATGAGGTCGCTGAAGACGAAGCAGGTGATGAAGATCGTGCCGGCCAGCAGCTCGCCGCGAGGGTAGAACGCCAGCGCCCCGACCGCTACTCCAATGGTGCCGACGAGTGTCACGACGTCGGGGCTGATCTTCAGCGCCACGAACAACCGGACGATGGGCGCGAGGACGACTCCCTGAACGAAGCCTTTGATGTGATCCAACATGGCGCGGCCACGCTATCGGATACCACCGAGGCGTCACTCCCGCGCGCCGAAACGTCACCCACATTCTGCCGAGGCGTCACTTCCGTCGGGCGAGGCGTCACGTACGTCGGCCGAGGCGTCACCCCCGTCGGGCGAGGCGTCACCCCCGTCGGGCGAGGCGTCACCCCCGTCGGGCGAGGCGTCACCCCCGTCGGGCGAGGCGTCACGTACGTCGGCCGAGAGGTCAGGGATGCCGCC
>NZ_JBHVGB010000063.1:17345-28232 GCF_042801335.1 Nocardioides sp. NPDC057577
TCGGCCGACCTAACTGCCGCCTCGGCCGACCTAACTGCCGCCTCGGCCGACCTAACTGCCGCCTCGGCCGACCTAACTGCCGCCTCGGCCGACCTAACTGCCGCCTCGGCCGACCTGGCTGACGCCTCGGCTAGGTTCCTTCGGTCAGGTCGCGGACCTCGGCATAGCGGGAGCGGACTGCGGGATCGGGGTCGGCGTCGTACGTCACCGAACCGGCGAGCTCCCACGACGGGGGCTCCACGCCGCCGGTGAGGACCCAGGCGGCCTGGCGGGCGGCACCGTCGGCGACGTACTCCCCCGGCTCGGGCACGACCACCGGACGACCGAAGACGACGGGCGCGATCCGGCGGACCGCCTCTGACCTCGCACCACCGCCGACGAGCAGCACGCGGCGTACCTCGGCGCCCTGCTCCACCAGTGCGTCGATGGCGTCGGCGAGGCCGCACAGCAGACCCTCGACCGCAGCGCGGGCCAGGTGGGCCGGCGTGGCGGTGGCGAGGGTGAGGCCGTGGAGTGCGCCCTTCGCGTCGGGGCGGTTGGGGGTGCGCTCGCCTTCCAGGTAGGGCACGAGGACCAGGCCGTCGGAGCCCGAGGGTGCCGACAGCGCGAGGTCGGAGAGCTCCTCGAGCGAGACGCCCAGCAGCGAGGCCGTCGAGGAGAGCACGCGCGCCGCGTTGAGGGTGCAGACCAGCGGCAGGAAGCGGCCGGTCGCGTCGGCGAAGCCCGCCACCGTGCCCGTCGTCTCCGCCGTCGGTGCCTCCGCCACCGCGCAGGCCACGCCCGAGGTGCCGATCGAGACCACCACGTCACCGGGCACAGCGCCCAGACCGAGGGCCGAGGCGGCGTTGTCTCCTGCACCGGCGCCGAGCAGCGCACCGGCGGAGAGAGCCGAGGACGTACGCCCCGCCGACTCCGCCGGACCGAGCACCCGCGGAAGGACGAGGTCACCGCGGCCGAAGGCTCGCTCGAGCAGGTCGCGCCGGTAGTCCCCGGACGGCGTCGCCCAGTAGCCCGTGCCCGACGCGTCGGACCGGTCGGTCGTGAGCGTGTCCAGGCCGGCGGCGCCGGAGAGCTTCCAGGTCAGCCAGTCGTGCGGCAGGCAGACGCCGGCCACCTTCGCGGCCAGCTCGGGCTCGTTCTCGGCCAGCCAACGCAGCTTGGTGATGGTGAACGAGGCCACCAGCACCGAACCCGTCTGGGCCGCCCACCGCTCCGCCCCGAGCTCGGCGTTGAGGGCATCGGCCGCGGGCGCGGAGCGGGTGTCGTTCCACAGCAGCGCGGGACGTACGACCTCACCTGCGGCGTCGAGCGTGACCATGCCGTGCTGCTGGCCACCGACGGCGATGGCCTCGACGTCGTCGAGTCCTCCGGCCGCCGCGACCGCCTCGCCGAGCGCGGTCCACCAGTGGTCGGGGTGGACCTCGGTGCCGTCGGGGTGCTTGGCGCTCCCGGAACGTACGAGCTCACCCGTCGACGCGTCGCGGATGACGACCTTGCAGGACTGGGTCGAGGAGTCGACCCCGGCTACGAGCCTCATCTTCAGCGGAGACCGAGGAGGTGGTCCATCGCGAGCTGGTCGAGGTGCTCGAAGCCGAAGCCGTGGTCGAGCTTGTCGATGTCGTAGGACGCGTTGCGCAGGTCATCGAGGGTCTCGCCCGCGGTGAGCGTGGGCTGGGCGAGCTCGTCGAGCTGGGACGCGGCGAGCGCGGCCTGGACCTCGGGGTCGGCGCGGAACGCCGCGGCGCGCTCCTTGAGTACGAGGTAGTTCTTCATGCAGCCGGCGGCCGAGGCCCACACGCCGGCCTCGTCCTCGGTGCGCGGCGGCTTGAAGTCGAAGTGGCGCGGACCGTCGTAGCCCTTGCTCTCGAGCAGGTCGACGACGTTGAACGCACCGCGCAGGTTGCCGGCGCCGAAGCGCAGGTCCTGGTCGAAGCGCGGGCCGTGCTGGCCGTTGAGGTCGATGTGGAAGAGCTTGCCGTGCCACAGCGCCTGCGCGATGCCCGCAGCGAAGTTGACGCCGGCCATCTCCTCGTGACCGACCTCCGGGTTGAGACCGACCAGCTCGGGCCGCTCGAGGGAGTTGATGAAGGCGATGGCGTGGCCGATGGTCGGCAGCAGGATGTCACCACGAGGCTCGTTCGGCTTCGGCTCGATGGCGAAGCGGATGTCGTAGCCCTTCTCGGTCACGTAATCGCCCAGCAGGTTGACCGCCTCGCGGTAGCGGTCGAGCGCGTGCGCGATGTCCTTCGCGGCGTGCGACTCGGCGCCTTCACGGCCACCCCACATGACGTACGTCGTCGCCCCGAGCTCGGCGGCCAGGTCGATGTTCTTGGCGGTCTTGGCGATCGCGAAGCGACGGATGTCGCGATCATTGGAGGTGAAGCCGCCGTCCTTGAAGACGGAGTGGCTGAACAGGTTGGTGGTCGCCATCGGGACCTTCAGGCCGGTCTGCTCGAGAGCACCCTTGAGCTTGTCGATCTGTGCCTGGCGCTCGGCCTCGGTCGCGTCGAAGTCGAAGACGTCGTTGTCGTGGAAGGTGATGCCGTAGGCGCCGATCTCGGCGAGCTTCTCCACCGAGTGCGCGATGTCCATCTGCGGGCGGGTCGGGCCGCCGAACACGTCGACGCCCTGCCAGCCGACGGTCCACAGGCCGAAGGTGAACTTGTCTTCCGGGGTGGGGGTGTACTCCGTCATAGCCTGGGTTCCTTACTTAGTTCACGACTTGGACTATCTCGCATCATCCAACGCGACACACGTCACATTGTCAACCAGATGCCACATGAGAATGCCTCCTTGACCTCAAGTTCATGACTTGGTCTAATCCCTGCATGAACCCTCGCTCAGAGCCTGCGCAGCATGCCGGGATGCGGGCGAGCAACCTCTCGCTCGTGCTCGGTGAGGTCGCTCGCACCGGCCCCGCCTCCCGGGCCCGGGTCGCCGCCCACACCGGCCTGACCAAGTCGTCGGTCTCTGGCCTGGTGACCGACCTGATCCACGCCGGCCTGCTCGAGGAGAGCGCCCCGGCGGCGGTCGAGCGCGGCCGCCCGGCCACGGCACTCTCCCTCGCCCCGGACGGCGCGGCCGGGCTCGGCCTGGAGATCAACGTCGACTACCTGGCCGCCGTGGTGACCGACTTGTCCGGTGCACCGCGCTACCACCATGTCGTACGCAGCGACAACCGCGGCCGCGAGGTCGCCGAGGTGGTCGCCGACGTCCTGGAGATCGCCCGCACAGCCGCCCGCAGCGCGGCCTCCCAGGGTCTCCCCCTGGCCGCGGCCTGTGTGGCGGTGCCCGGCCTGACCGTCGACGGCACCGTCGTACGCACTCCCAACCTGGGCTGGACCCAGGTCGAGCTCGCCGCCGCGATCCGGGAGGGCACCGGGCTCGAGGTCGAGCTCGAGAACGAGGCCAACCTCGCCGCGCTCGGCGAGATGTGGTTCGGCGGCCACGAGCAGGACGGCAGCCCTCCGCGCGACTTCGTGCACGTCTCGGGCGAGATCGGCATCGGCGGCGGCATCGTGATCGACGGCCAGGTCTTCCGCGGGGCGCACGCCGGCGCAGGCGAGCTCGGCCACGTCGTGGTCGCTCCCGACGGTCCGCGGTGCGCCTGCGGCGGCCACGGCTGCCTGGAGCGGATGGCGGGACAGCAGGAGATCCTCGCCCGGGCGGGCGTGGAGACCATGGCCGACCTCACCAGGGCCTGCGAGGCGGGCGACCAGGCCGCGCTCGACGCCGTCGCCGACGCGGGCCGTTACCTCGGGATCGCGCTCGCCTCGGTCCTCACCCTCCTCGACCCGGCCGCTGTCGTGCTCGGGGGCGCGTTCGCCACGCTCGCACCGTGGCTCTCCGCGGCGACCTCGGCCTCGATCAGCCACCACACCGGCGCCACCGAGCCGCCGCCGCTGCTGGTCTCCGGACTCGGCAGCGACGCGGCCGTGCGCGGCGCGGCCGGAACGGTCGTACGCCGCGTCATCGGTGACCCCGCGGCCTACCTCGCCCAGCACACAGCCCGCCGAGTCGGCTCGTCATGACGAGCCGACTCGACGGGAATCTCGGTCAGAACGAGCCGACTCGACGGGACTTCGCGGCCTAGGGTGAGACGGTCGCCGTCGTGATCCGAGGGTCGGCGGTGCTGACGCGGTGGACCTCGCCGATGATCGTGACCAACGCCTTGTCGCTGCCCGACTCACCGGCGGCCGAGGCGGCGTCGACGCCGGAGAGCTCGGCGATGCCCTCGGCGACCGCGGTGGCGACCTTCTCCCCGGCCGAGGCGGCCACCCAGACCTCGACATCGCCGGGCTCGACGATGCGGGTGAGACTGCGGTCGGTGAAGGCCAGCCGCGTCGTGGGCACCTCGAAGCGGACCGTCGCCGACTCGCCGGGACCCAACGCGACCCGCTGGTAGCCGAGCAGCTGCGAGACCGGCCTCACGACCGACGCCAGCAGGTCGCGGCCGTAGAGCTGAACCACGTCCACACCCGCGACATCACCGAGGTTGGTGACGGTCACCTCGACGCCGAAGGTGCCACCGGCCGCGACGGAGCGCTCTGCCGAGAGCCCGCTGTAGCCGAAGGTGGTGTAGGAGAGCCCGAAGCCGAACGGGCGCGCCGGCGTCGGGTCGGTGCTGGTGACCTCGGAGGGACCACCCAGCAGCGGCTGCAGGTAGCTGTAGGGCTGGGTCCCGGAGACCCGCGGCAGCGAGACCGGGAGCCGACCCGAGGGGTTGACCGCGCCGGAGATGACGCGCGCCAGGGCCGGTCCGCCCTCCTCGCCGGGGAAGAACGCCTGCAGCACCGCGGCCGGACGGGTCGCGTCGTCGAGCGCCCAGCCCAGGGCGTACGGCCTGCCGGTGATGACCACGAGCACGACCGGCGTCCCCGTCGCGACGACCGCGGAGACCAGCTCGCGCTGGACCCCGGGAAGGTCGAGCGACTCCGAGTCGTTGCCCTCCCCGACCGTGCCACGGCCGAAGAGCCCGGCCTGGTCACCGACGACGACCACGGCCACGTCCGCACCCTGAGCCACCGAGACCGCGGCCGGGAAGCCCGAGCGGTCGGTGCCCTCGACCGCACACCCGGCCACGACCTCGTAGGAGGAGGCGCCGAGCTCGGCCCGGATCGCCTCGGCGATCGTCGGCAGCTCGATGCCCAGCGGCTGGTCGGGATAGCTCGCCATCACGTGGTTGACGAAGGAGTAGCACCCCATCAGCGCCTCGGGGCGGTCGGCGTTCGGGCCGATGATCGCCACCTTGGCGGGGGCCTCGCGCAGCGGGAGGATCCCGTCGTTGCTGAGCAGCACCACCGACTCCTCGGCCAGCCGGCGTGCCAGCGCGCGGTGGGCCGGGGAGTCCAGGTCGATCGACTCCGGCGCCCCCTCCTCCAGTCCGGCCAGGAAGGACTCGTCCAGCAGCCCGAGCGACTCCTTCTGCGCCAGCGCCCGCAGCACCGCCCGGTCGACGAGCGACTCGGAGACCTCACCGGAGCGGATCAGCGCCGCGAGCGGCTCGAGGTAGGCATCGCCGCTCGGAAGCTCGATGTCGACACCGGCCTCGAGGGCGACCGCGGCGGCCCGTCCCCGGTCCGCGGCGATCGCGTGCATCACCGCCAGGAACGCGACACCGAAGTAGTCGGCCACCACGACCCCGTCGAAGCCCCAGGTCTCGCGCAGCAGCGTGGTGAGGTGCTCGACCGAGGAGTGCTGCGGCACCCCGTCGATGTCGTTGTACGCCGCCATCACCGACTTCGCCCCACCGTCCAGCACCGCCATCTCGAAGGGCGGCAGATAGATGTCGGCGATCTCGCGCGGACCCGCGGAGACGGGCGCGTGGTTGCGGCCGGCGCGCGAGCCCGAGTAGGCGACGAAGTGCTTCAGCGTCGCGTGCACGCCGGCGGACTGAAGCCCCCGAACGTACGCAGTGGCGACCGTCCCGACGAGATAGGGGTCCTCGCCGATGGCCTCCTCGCAGCGGCCCCAGCGCGCGTCGCGGATCACGTCGAGCACCGGGGCGAGCCCCTGGTGCACGCCGAGCGCGCGCATGTCGGCGCCGATCGTCCGGGCCATCTCCTCGACGCCCTCGGGGTCGAAGGACGCGCCCCAGGCCAGCGGCGTCGGGAAGGTTGCCGCCTGCCAGGTCGCCAGTCCGGTGAGGCACTCCTCGTGGACCAGAGCCGGGATCCCGAGCCGCGTCCGCGAGACCAGGCGTCTCTGCTCGGCCCACAACCACGCGGCGCGCTCTGCGGGGTCGACGGGCCGGGTGCCGTACACCCGGCTGTAGTGGCCGAGCCCGTGGGCGGTGATCTCGGGGAGCCGCCGGCCGTCGCCCGCGTCCATCTCGTCGGCCATCGGCGCGACGACGTCGCCGCCGCGGTCGAGCCAGTAGCCCACGATCTGGGCGAGCTTCTCCTCCAGGGTCATCCGTGCGTGCAGGTCGCGCACGCGCTCGGAGACCGGCGGCCAGGCGGGAAGGGGGGTGGAGTGAGCCACAGGTAGGTTCCGTTCTAGCCCTTGACCGCGCCCTGCAGGCCGCTGACGAGCCGGCGCTGGAAGGCGAGGAAGAGCACGAGGGCGGGGATCATCGCGAGCGTGGTGAACGCGAGGACACCGGCGGTGTCGGCGGAGTGCTCGGTCGAGAAGTCGGCGACGCCGAGCGGGAGGGTGCGCATCTTGTCCTGGAGGAGCAGCAGCGGCAGCAGGTAGGCGTTCCAGGAGGTCACGAACGCCAGCACACCGACGGTGATCATGCCCGGCACCGAGAGCGGCATCAGGACCCGCCAGAAGATGCCGATCCGGCTGGCACCGTCCATCAGCGCCGCCTCCTCCAGCTCCTTGGGCAGCGCCATCAGGAACGGCCGCAGGATGACCACCGTCATCGGCAGCGCGAACGCCGCCTGCGGCAGGGCAACGCCCCACCAGGTGTTCGCCATCTGCAGGTTGCGGGTGATGATGATGAACAGCGGAATGATCGCCACCGCGGCCGGGAAGAGCAGGCCGAGCACGAAGACCATGAACAGCGCCTCGCGCCCCCGGAACTGGTAGCGAGCCAAGGGGTACGCCGCCATCAGCCCGAACACGACGGTCACCACCGTGGTGATGATCGCGATCATCGTCGAGTTCAGTGCGTACTGCCAGAACGACGGGTTGGACAGCACTCCGGCGTAGTTGCTCCACACCCACGGGTCGGGAAGCCCGGCCGGCTTGTCGGCGAGCTGGGCGTTGGTGCGGAAGCCGCCCAGCGCGCCGTAGAGGACCGGGCCGATGGTGATCGCGACGACGATCAGCGCGATCAGGTAGACCCACAGGTTGCCGCCGCCGCTGCGGCGGCGCGGGGTGAGATCGGCCATGAGGCTCATGCCGTGTCCTCCTTGGTGTCGCGGCGCAGGATCAGGACCTGGTAGGCCAGCGCCATCGCGAAGGCGATCACGAACAGGATCACCGAGGCGGCGCCGGCGATGCCGTAGTTGTGGCGCTTGGTGCCCTCGTCGATGAGGTACGTCGCCATGGTGTTCGTCGCGTTCGCGGGACCGCCCTGGGTGAGCACCCAGATCATGTCGAAGCACTGGATCGAGCCGATCATCGACAAGAAGGCCCAGGTACGCATGGTGGGGCCGAGCAGAGGGATCGTGATCCGCCACTGCGTCTGCCACCAGGAGGCGCCGTCGAGCTGGGCGGCCTCGTAGAGCTCCTCGGAGACGCCCTGCATACCGGCCAGGAAGAGCAGCACGGCCAGCCCGAGATACTTCCAGGTCAGCACCAGAAGCACGATCCACAGGGCGTACTCCGGGGTGCCGAGCCAGCCCTGATCGGGTGGAGTCAGACCGACCTTCGCGGTCAGCGCGTCGATGAAGCCGTACTGCGGCTGCAGCAGCTGCAGCCAGATCACCGCGGCGATGACCTCGGCCAGGACGTACGGCACGAAGATGATCGTGCGCAGCAGGCCCTGGCCACGCATCCTGCGGTTGAGCAGGAGGGCGATGGCCACACCCAGCGGGAGCTGGAGCAGGATCGAGCCCACCACGATGATCATGTTGTGGCCGACCGCGCTGCGGAAGACCTCGTCGCCGAGGACCTCGGCGTAGTTCTCCAGGCCGACGAAGTCGGTCAGGTCTCCGAAGCCCTTCCAGTCGTAGACCGAGAAGCGCACCGCGGTGACGATCGGCCAGGCGACGAAGAGCGCGATGAGCGCGAGCGCGGGGGTTACGAAGACCAGGATCTCCAGGCGCTTGCGCCAGTCGTCACCGCGCCGGATCGGATCGGCAGAGCCGGTACCCCTGGCACCGCCGGGGGCCCGGCGTACAGGATCTGTACGCCGGGCATCCGATGTGGCGTGCCCTGGCGCCGCCGGAGCGGGCTCGGTCACGTCGTGTGTCACAGGTTCGGCTCACTTTTCCTTGTCAGCGGCGGCCTGGGTGGCCGTGACGATGTCGGCACCCGAGCCCTTGCCCGCGAACACGTTGACGATGGCGTCGTTCATCGCGCCGCCGACGGACTGGCCGAAGGCGGTGTCGAAGTAGAGCTGGACGTACGGCGCGCTGTCACGCACCTTGATCAGGTCGGCCAGCGCCGGGTCGGTCAGCGAGCCGACCGCGTCGGGGTTGGTCGGCAGACCCATGCCGTTCTCCGCGAAGCCCTTCTGGACGTCGGTGGAGAGCAGGTACTTCACGAAGTCGACCGAGGCGTCCGGAGCGCCCTCGGAGACGGCCCAGGCATCGCCGCCGCCCATCTGGGCGCCCGGGTCGCCCTGGCCGCCGGTGATGGTCGGGAAGGAGAACCAGCCGGTCTTCTCCCCCAGCCCCTGCTTGTCCTCGGTGATGCCCTGCATCACGCCCGGCTCCCAGTGGCCGGCGAGCTCCATGGCGACCTTGCCGGTCGCGAGGAGGCCGGAGGCCGAGGTCGGACCCTCCTGGGCGCCGGTGGAGAGGAAGCCCTTGTTGAACGGCTCCGTCGCGACGAGGTCGGCGACGTCGTCGCCGGCCTTGGTGAAGCAGGGGTCGGAGAAGTCGAGGCTCTTGACCGCATCGGTGAGCACGTCCTGCGAGCACTCCCGGACCGCGGTCCAGTAGTAGTAGTGCGCGGCCGGCCAGGCGTCCTTGGCGCCGACCGAGACCGGCTGGATCTTCGCGGCCTTGAGCTTCTCGACCGCGGCGCCGAACTCCTCCATCGTCGTCGGCGCGGCGGTGATGCCGGCCTCGGCGAAGAGGTCCTTGTTGTACCAGAACCCGACGACGCCGATCGAGAACGGCAGCGCGTACGTCTTGTCGTCGACCTGCCAGCCGGCCACGGAGCCGCCGATCATCTCGATCTCGTCTGCCGCGTCCTCGGAGAGGTCCTTGGTCAGGCCGGCCTCGACGTGGTCGGCGAGCTCGCCGCCGCCACGCTCCATGTAGACGTCCGGGACCTGCTCGGGGTCGCCGCTCTGGAACGCGGCGTCGAGCTTGGTGAGCATGTCCTCGTGGGCGAAGGCCTGCACCTTGACGTCGACGCCGGGGTTGGCCTTCTCGAAGTCCTTCGCGACCTGCTCGTAGTACCCCTTGCCGGGGTCGTTGTTGGAGTTATGCCACCAGATGATGGTGTTGTCGTCGCCACCGGAGTCGCCCGAGCCGCCACAACCGGTGGCGGCAATCATCAATCCGGCGCACAGCGCGGCGAGCGCTTGTGTCTTCCTCGACATCTTGGGACCTCTTCGTCACAGCTCTGGATGTGTGGGTTATGTGACTGCCGCCACATTGTCGGGGTCGAGCATGGCGCGTGTCGGGCGGTCGTGTCAATCGTTGTCGATAACGTTTTCGTAGATGGTTATCGGACATGCCCCAAGTGGGCTACTGTCAGGGTCATGAGCACGCTCGACCAGCCCCGCCCCCGCCGGGTGACGATCACCGATGTGGCCAGGGAGGCCGGGGTCTCGGTGGCCACCGTCTCCAAGGTGATCAACGAGCGCTACGGAGTCAGCGAAGCGACGAGCGAGAAGGTCCTCGCGGTGATCGACGAGCTCGGCTACCAGTCGTCACTGATCGCCTCGAGCCTGCGCCGCAAGTCCACCGGAGTCATCGGCGTGCTCGTGGCCGAGTTCGAGCCCTACTCCGCCGAGCTCCTCAAGGGGATCTCGGCGGCTCTGGACGGCACCGGCTATGAGCTGTTGGCCCACGCCGGGCGCACCGGCGCCCACAACCACACCGGCTGGGAGCGCCGCTCGCTCTCCCGCCTCGGTCACACCCTGATCGACGGCGCGATCGTGGTCACGCCCTCGATGATCATCACCGACGAGACCACCATCCCGGTCGTCGCGATCGACCCCCACACCGGACCGGACGGCCCGATGACCGTCGACGCCGACAACATCACCGGCGCCCGGCTCGCCGTCGACCATCTGGTCGGGCTCGGCCACCGGCGCATCGGGTTCCTCGGCGGGCGCCCCGACCTCCGCTCCGCCGGCCTGCGCGAGCAGGGCTACCGCGAGGCGCTCCACGCCGCCGGTCTGAGCGTCTCCCCCGACCTGATCCGGGTGGGCGGCTACCACCCCGAGCTAGCCGAGGCACCGGCCCGTGAGCTGCTCTCACTCCCGGCCGGCGAGCGGCCCACCGCCATCTTCGCCGCCAACGACATCTCCGCGATCAAGGTCATCGAGGTCGCCGGCTCGCTCGGCCTGCGCGTGCCCGAGGACCTCTCGGTGATCGGCTTCGACAACGTACCCGAGGCTCGCGACGCCACTCCCCCGCTCACCACCGTCGCCCAGCCGCTCCACGAGATGGGCCGGGCAGCGCTCGGGCTCCTGCTCGAGCTGCTCGAGGGCAAGCAGACCGAGCGTCACCTGCGGCTGCCGGCCGAGCTGGTCGTACGCAGCAGCACGGCCCCGCCCGCGAAACCGTAGTTCTGGCGGGCCGAGAATGCAGT
>NZ_JBHVGB010000064.1:0-27807 GCF_042801335.1 Nocardioides sp. NPDC057577
CTACTTCTCCGACCTGCGGGGGCCGTTCCCCGAGGTCGCCCTGATCCCTTCCGGCGGAGTCGACGAAGACAACGCCGCGGAGTTCCTGCGGGCCGGCGCCATCGCCGTGACCGCCGGGACGTCGGTGGTCCAGCCCGCCGACGTAGACGAGGCCCGGTGGGAGCAGATCACCACCAACGCCGCCCGGTTCAGCGCAGCTCTGCGCTGAGACCATCCCCCACCCGATACGGGAGAACCAACCATGCATTGGCTCCAGACGAGCACCACCGGCCTGCTGCTGCTCTGCGGCGCAGCGATCGCCGTCCTCCTCTTCCTGATCATCAAGGTGAAGCTCGAACCCTTCATCGCCCTCTTCATCAGCGGCATCGGCCTCGCTGTCGCGGCCGGCCTGTCCGTCGAGCAGATGGTGGGCACCGCCCTCTCCGCGAAGGAGTCGCTCATCGAGACCGGCTTCGGCGGCGTACTGGGCCACATCGCGCTCATCATCGGTCTCGGCACCGTCCTCGGGTCGCTCCTGGAGCGGTCCGGCGGCGCCGATGTCCTCGCCGCGAGGCTGATCGGCATCTTCGGGGAGCGCGGCACCCCGGTCGCGATGGGCCTGGTCGGCCTGATCTTCGGCATCCCGGTCTTCTTCGACATCGGCATCTTCGTGCTCGCCCCGCTGGTCTACGTCGCCGCACACCGCGGCGGCAAGTCGCTCGTGCTCTACGCCCTGCCGGTCCTGGCCGGCCTGTCGATGACGCACGCCTTCCTGCCTCCCCACCCCGGCCCGACGGCCCTGGGCGGTCTCCTCGGCGTCGACCTCGGCTGGCTGATCATCATGGGCCTGCTGTGCGGTCTGCCCGCGTTCGCCGCGGCCGGCATCCTCTTCCCCACCTGGATCGCCCCGCGCGTCCAGGTCTCGGTGCCCGAGGAGTTCCTGGTCGCGGAGACCGAGGCGGAGCAGGACAAGACGCCCACCACCCCCGTCTCGCTCGCCCTCGTCCTCGGGGTCATCGCGGTGCCGCTGATCCTGATCCTCGGCGCGACCTTCGGCACGATGCTGCTCGACCCGGGCCGGCTGCTCAGCCTGCTCACCTTCTTCGGCAACCCGGCGATCGCGCTCACCATCGCCGTGCTGCTCGCCTTCTGGCTGCTCGGCATCCGGCGCGGGATGAGCCTCGAGGAGATCTCGGAGTTCACCGGCGCCTCGCTGCGGCCGGTCGGCATGATCCTGCTCGTCGTCGGCGCCGGCGCCTTCTTCGGCGCGGTGATCACCGCGACCGGTGTGGGCACCGCGCTCGCCGAGGTGCTCTCCGATGCCGGCCTGCCGATCCTGCTGCTGGCCTACGTCATCTCCTGCACCCTCCGGATCGCCCAGGGCTCCGCGACCGTGGCGATCGTGACCACCGGCGGCATCATCGCGCCGACCCTCGGCACCGGCTACTCGCAGCCCGAGCTCGCCGTGATCGCCGTCGCGATCGCCGCCGGCTCGATCATCCTCAGCCACGTCAACGACGGTGGCTTCTGGATCGTGTCGCGCTACTTCAACATGTCCGTGAAGCAGACGCTGGCCACCTGGACCGTCCTGGAGACGGTGCTCTCCATCGTCGGCTTCGCGGCCGCGGCCGTCGCCTGGGCGATCGTCTGAGGCAGCGGGCCGCCGAGCGCTTCAGGGGCTCCAGCTGGTCTCGGCGGCCCATTGCTCCGCGAGTCTCATCAACAGAGGTTGGGCGGTGGCCTTGATCTGGCCGTAGGCGTAGATGTCCAGCTCCGCCTCGGCGAGCCGGGCCTTGAAACCGCCCCAGGCTCGACGGCTGTCGGAATCCGCACGCAGAAAGTCCCGGAACAGCAGCGCGTACCGAGCCGTCGGGCTCCCTGTCTGACGAATGTGGATGTTGACCGGTCTGCCGCCGGCCGGCGGCGCGAAGACCTTCTTCGGGTACGAGACTCCATCGAGCGGCTCTGCACGGTTCCACGTCTCAGGTCGCTGCCGATAGCCGGCGTCCACGAGCGCACGAAGATCGACATCGCCCACCGACCCGACACGAACCATCGCATCGAGGCAGTCCTTGGCGGGCAGACCAGGCACGGCGGTGGAGCCGATGTGGTCGATGGCGTCGGCGCTCGGGACCAGGCGTCGAAGCTCGACCGTCAGGGCTTCTCCCTCCTCCGACCAGAGCGGCTGGTACGCCACCACCGTCACGGCACCGGCGGCAGACTCATCGGCAAAGGGCACGACTCACGTGTATATCGAACTCAGGACACGGGGGAAAGATCTATCCCCACGCCTTCGCGAGCAGCTCGCGGGTGTCGGTGAGCAGCTGCGGCAGGGTCTTGGTGCGGCCGATGATCGGCATGAAGTTCTGGTCGCCGACCCAGCGGGGCACGATGTGCTGGTGCAGGTGGGCGGCGATGCCGGCGCCGCCCGCGGTGCCCTGGTTCATCCCGATGTTGAAGCCCTCGGCCCGGGAGACGTCGGCGAGGGTGCGTACGGCCTGCTTGGTCAGCACCGCCATCTCGGCGGCCTCCTCGTCGGTGGTCTCGACATAACCGGCGACGTGACGGTAGGGGCACACCATCATGTGACCCGGGGCGTACGGGTAGAGGTTGAGCACCACGAAGCAGGTCTCGCCGCGGTGGACGACCAGCCCTTCGGCGTCCTCGAGCGTCGGCACCCGGCAGAAGGGGCACTTCGTCTCCGAGGGGTCGGTGGGCTTGTTCTCGCCGCGGATGTAGGCCATCCGGTAGGGGGTCCACAGCCGCTCCAGGCCGTCGCCCTCGCCGATGCCGTCCTGGGTGAGCACCCCGTCCATCTCTGTCACGCGGCAAACACTACTTAACCCCTCACAGCCTCATTCGGGCGCTTCCCCGCCCCGCAGCGCGTACGCCCCGGCGACGGCGGCGGCGAGCAGCACGACCAGGCAGGCCGCGGTGATCCCGGACAGGGGCTGCCAGGGGAACGTCAGCGGCGCCTCGGGCACGTCGCGTACGACCGCCTGCCGCATCAGCCAGCCGGTGAATCCGGTGATCGCGCCGCCGACCAGCAGAGCTCCGGCGCCGGTGAACACCGTCTCCCAGAGCGCGGTTCGGCTCACCTGTGCCGGGGTGGCACCGAGGAGTCGGGCGGTGGCGGTCTGGCGGCGGCGCTGGCTCGCCCCGATCAGGACCGCGTTGACGGCGGCGATCGCGGCGTAGACCCCGGCCGGGCCGAGCATCACCCACAGCACGACCGCGTTCATCTCGCGCGCCTCGGCCGAGACCGTGCCGACCCACTCCTCGCCGGTGCTCACCTCGGCCCCGGTGTCCCGGATCGACCGTGCGGTCCCGGCGACGTCCGCGCCGGCGTCGGTGCGCACGAAGACCGTTCCGGTGTCGCGGGCGATCCGGTCGATGCGCGGCAGGTCGTCGGGGACGATGATGTCGCTCCACAGGTTCGGGGCGTCGGGTACGACGGCGACCAGGCGCACCTTGACTCTCCGGCCGTCGATGCGCATCCGGCGGGTCTCGCCGACCCGGACGCCGAGGTCGGTGACGTAGGAGGCGGTGACCGCCATCGCCCGGCCGTGCATGTCGGCGAGGCTTCCCTGCGTCGCCCGCAGGCTCCGCGTGGCGGCCGCGCCGGCGACGTCGACGACCTCGACATCCTCCGGACCGCCGCCGAACCCGACCTGCGCCGTGCGTCGTACGTCGCTCACGCCCACCCCGGGCACGTCCTGGATCCGCTCGGGACGCTCCGCATGCTCGACGACCAGCTCCGACCGGAGCGCCGCCCGGTCGGCACCCTCGCTCCAGTCCGCGGTCGCACCGACCGCGAGCACCATCGAGCCGGCGACCGCCAGGATGGCCACCACCGGCGCCGCCACCGCGGCGGTCATCCGGCTGCTGGTGCGGGCGAGGTCACGGGCCAGATGGGCCGCCGGGTCCCGTCGCGCCACCGTTGCACCGGCGTACGCCGCGAGCGCGGTGTAGAGCAGGCCGCCCACCGCGTTGGCGCCGATCACGGCGACGATCGGCAGGAACATGCCCACCAGCAGGGCGAACAGCAGCGGCATCTCGGGAGCGAGGATCGCGGTCGCGACCAGCGCGCCGGCCGCGGTGAGCGCGACCAGCCCCTGGACCACCGTGGGCCGTCGTCGCTCAAGGACCGCGTCGCGAAGCGCCTCGACCGGTTGCGTACGTCCCGCCCGAGCGCCCGCACGCCGGGCCCCGACCAGGGCGACGCCGACACCGCAGCAGGCGGCGATCGCCCACCCGGTGCCCTGGCTCGGCATCGCGAGCAGGACCGGAGTGACACCGGCCCGGTGCAGGATGCGCAGGACCGGCACCGTCACCGCCGTGCCGAGCAGGCAGCCGGCGACCGTGCCGAGGGCCGCGACGGCGAGCGCCTCGCCGAGGAGCAGGGTCCGCACCTGGCGCGGGGTGGCCCCGAGCAGGCGGAGCAGACCGAGCTCGCGGCGCCGGGTGGCCACCACGAACCCGAAGGTCGAGGAGACCACGAAGAGCGCCAGGAAGAGCGAGATGCCGGCCATGATGCCGAACAGCGACCCGAGGTCGTCGATCTGCGTCCGGGCCTGCTGGTCCAGCCCGTCGGTGGCGGTGCCGAGCGCTCCCAGCATGTTGGTGGCGAGGGTGATCAGGGCGATGCCGCCGGCGAGGGCGACAGTGGCGCCGGCGTACGGAGGCCAGGACTGGCGCAGGCTCTTCAGGCTGTGCGCCGCCATCGCGACGAGGCTCATCGCACGGGCTCCAGCTCGGCCATCCGGGCACCGATCCGAGCCGGGTCGCTGCGCTCCATCTGCCCCACGACCCGGCCGTCGGCGAGGAACAGCACGCTGTCGGCGTACGAGGCGGCGAGCGGGTCGTGGGTGACCATCACGACCGTCTGCGCGGGCCCATGGACGACCGGCGCGTCGACGAGGTTCCGTAGCAGCTCGAGCACGTCACGGCCGGCGTGGCGGTCCAAGGCACCGGTGGGCTCGTCGGCGAAGAGCACCGCGGGCCGGGCGTGCAGCGCACGCGCGATGGCCACGCGCTGCTGCTGGCCACCGGAGAGCTCCGGCGGCCGCCTCCTGGCGAGCCCGTGCAGACCGACCTGCTCGAGCGCCCCGATCACCGCGCCGCGATCCGGACGCCGGCCGGCGAGACGGGCGGGGAGGGCGACGTTGTCGTAGGCGGTGAGAGCGTCGAGCAGGTTGTACTGCTGGAACACGAAGCCCATCGTCTCGCGTCGCAGCTTGGTCAGGGTCGTCCGGTTCAGGCCGGCCAGGTCGGCGCCGGCGACCCGGACGCGGCCCCGGGTGGGCCGGTCGAGGCCGGCCGCGATCTGCATCAGCGTGGACTTGCCCGACCCCGACGGCCCCATGATCGCGGTGAACGTCCCGGAGGCGAAGGCATGGCTCACGCCCCGCAGGGCGTCGACCTTGCCGGAGCGGGAGCGGTAGGTGCGGGTGACGTCGTCGAGGACGACGGCGGGCGGGCCGAGCGGCCGGGGCGCGTGGACGGCGGCCGGGATGGTGGCGGTCATGTCTCCAGCAAACGCGTCCTACGCGGCACACGCCCGGGCGCGGACGCCACGGCGGGGTAGCGCGTGCGCTACCCCGCGACGGGCGCTGAGTGCCTAGGCTCGAGAGTCATGAGACCACCACCCGACGTCTGGGCCGCGCTGCGCTCCTCCCCCTGGCGGCTGCTCGCCTCCAGCTGGCCCTGGCGCGCCCTGGCCTACCTGGCCTCCGGCGCTCTGATCGGTCTCGTCGTCGCCTTCCTGCTGTTCGTGCTGGTCGGCGTCGGGCTGCTCACCCTGGTCCTCCTGGTCGGGGTGCTGGTCCTCGCCGGGATCCCGCTGCTGGCGTCACTCGTCGCCGACATGGAGCGGGTACGCCTCCGGCTGATCCTTCCCGAGGTCCGCCCAGGACCGGCCGAGCCGCCGGAGCCGATCGCCTGGAGCGACCGGCTCCGGGCTCTGCGCCGACTGCGGGTCTCCGGACCCGAGGTCGGCTACACCGTGCTGGTCGCCACGGTGCTGTGGGTGGTCGACGCCGTCGCGATCAACCTGATCATCACCATCCCGGGTGTCCTCGTGCTCGCCCCGGTTCTGGTCCGGCTCGACGCTCCGATCGCCTTCGGCCCCTGGCAGCTCACCACGCCCACGGAGGCCTGGATCGCCGTGGTCCCGGGGCTGGTGCTGCTGATCGTCGGCCTGTACGCCGCCACCCTCCTCGCCGCCGCCCAGGCCAGCCTGGCCCGGCTCCTGCTCGAACCGGCCCAGACGCGGATGGCCGCGGCCGTCGCCGAGCTCCGCCGATCACGCGTCGACCTCGTCGACGCCTTCGAGACCGAACGCAGCCGGATCGAGCGCGACCTCCACGACGGCGCGCAGCAGCGGCTGGTCGCGCTGACCATGACCCTCGGCCTCGCCGAGCTGGAGGTGCCCGAGGGTGCCGGGCTCGACCTCGTCCGGCACGCCCACGCCCAGGCCGAGACGGCGCTGGCCGAGCTTCGCGCCACCGTCCGCGGGATCCACCCGCGGGTGCTGGTCGACCACGGGCTCACCGCTGCCGTCCGCGAGCTCGCCGACGCCTCCGGGATCCCGGTCTCGGTCGACCTGCGGGTCGACGGCCGGCTGCCGGCGCCGGTCGAGGCCGCGGCGTACTTCCTGGTCGCCGAGGCGCTCACCAACGCGGTCCGCCATGCCGGTGCCTGTTCCGCCCGCGTCGAGGGCCACGTCACCGGTGACCGGCTGGAGGTCGGCGTACGCGATGATGGGGCCGGCGGCGCCGCCGTGCGTCCCGGGGGCGGGCTGGCCGGCCTGGCCACCCGTCTGGCCGCCCTGGACGGCCACCTCGAGGTCACCAGCCCACCGGGCGGACCGACGGAAGTGAGGATGACGTGCCCGACCGTGCTTCCGTGAGGGCTCCGCTGAGGATCGTCCTGGCCGAGGACGCCGCGCTGCTGCGCGAGGGCCTCCTCGCCATCCTCGAGCGAGCCGGCCACGAGGTCATCGCTGCTGTCGGCGACGCGGACGCCCTGCTCGCCTTCACCGACCACACCCGTCCGGACGTGGTCATCACCGACATCCGGATGCCTCCGACCCACACCGACGAAGGGCTGCGTGCCGCCGCCGAGCTCCGCCGGCGGCACCGCGACCTGGCCGTCCTCGTGCTCTCCGCCTACGTCGCCGACGCCTACCTCGCCGAGCTCCTCGACACCACCGGTGGCGGCGGCATCGGCTACCTGCTCAAGGACCGGGTCGGCCACGTCCGGGACTTCCTCGACAGCCTGGACCGGGTCGCCGGCGGCGAGACCGTCGTCGACCCCCAGGTCGTACGCGGCCTCCTCAGCCGGCACCAGCCCGACGGTCCGCTCGACGTGCTCTCCGAGCGCGAGCGCGAGGTCCTGGGCCTGATGGCCGAGGGCCGCACCAACGGCAGCATCGCCACCACGCTCTTCGTCTCCGAGGCCGCCGTCCGCAAGCATGTCGGCAACATCTTCGCCAAGCTCCGGCTCGACCCGACCACCGACCGACGCGTCTCCGCCGTCCTCGCCTACCTGCGCGAGGCCTAGATGCCCTGCTCGCGGGGCCAGGTTCTCGCGGAACGACGATCGTGACATGAATCTGACAGCAGTCTGTCAGCGTCGCGCACCACCATGAGCGTCATGAGAATCCACCGGAAGATCAGATCAACGCGGATCGGCGTCGTGCTGGCCGGAGCAGTGATGGCCATCGCAACGTCGATCTCACTCGCTCCCGCCCCCGCGAACGCCATGTACGTCGACACCGCTTCGTGCCCGACCCTTGACGGCTGGGTGCGCGAGCAGAAGTGGGACAGCCAGCGGCAGGCTTGGCGCGACCACCACAAGTTCTACAACTACGGCTATTACAACTTCTCGAACGAGTACGGCACGCGCAGGATCGTCAACTGCCAGACCGGCAACGCGATGGCCTACCTCTGCTACGGCTACAACGGCACGAACTGCACAGTGCCGGTCTACGTTCATTTCACCTGGGAAGGCTCGATCACTCCGTTCAACTCGATCAAGCTGGCGCCCTGATCTCGGTCGGTCCGGGCTGCTTTCGCCCTGGCGGGGGCATCACACCTGGACCGAACCGGTCCGGCGACGGGTGACGTGGACGAGCAGCGCGAAGGCGGCGACCTGCAGCCCGCCGATCACCCCGGCCAGGACCGGGACGTGTCCGGTGACCAGCGCACCGGCGAGGCCACCGCCGGCGAGCGCGCCGAGGCCCTGGACAGCGGCGAACACCCCGTAGGCCGTGGCCCGGCGAGGCGCGGGGACGAGGTCGGCGACGTACGCCTTCACCGTCGAGTCCTGGATGCCGTAGGCCACGCCCCACACCACGACCCCGGCCAGCACCAGCCAGAGCTGGGAGGCGAAGACGCACAGCGGCACCAGAGCGACGAGGACCGGGACGACCAGGAGCACCCGGCTGCCACGACGATCGAAGAGATGGCCGGTGCCGAGCGCCGCGACGGCCTCGACCGCCATCGCCAGGGCATAGACGAGGGGGACGGCGGCCGCGAGAAGGAGACCGTCCTCGACCATCCGGAAGGAGATGACACCGAACGTCATCAGGCCGGCGGTCATCATCGCGGCGGCCACGGAGAAGAGGTGGAACGTACGCGGCAGGTCACTGCCGGTCACGGCTCGGCCGATCGCCGCGAGCGTGCTCGACGCAGGGGCCGCCGGGTCGGCACCTGTCGCGGTCTCGAGCTCGGGCTCGGTCACTATCGGCGCCCGGCGGCGCAGCTGGGCCAGCAGCAGGAGCGAGATCGCGCCGGGGACGGCAAGGAGGGCGAAGCCCGGCCAGATCAGCCCGGTCGCAGCGGCGACGCCGGCGAGCAGGAGCGGTCCGGAGAAGGCCCCGACCTGGTCCAAGGCCTTGTGGACGGCGAACCCCTTGCCCCTGCCGGTGGAGGTGGCCATCCGAGCCAGCAGGGCCGACTTGGCGGGGCTCCGGACAGCCTTCCCGGTGCGCTCGAGCAGGATCAGGGTCGCGGCGACGGCGAGCCCGGCAGCGCCGAGGAACGGCGTGACCGCGAGCAGCGGGACGCAGACCGCGGTCATGGCGTAGCCGAGCACGGTCAGCCGCCAGTGGTTGTGGCTCCGGTCGGCCCACACGCCGGTCACCAGCCGCAGCACGAGCGCGATCCCCTCGCCGGCACCGGTGATCAGGCCGACGGTCAGCGCGGAGGCGCCGAGGCTGCCGAGGAACGGCCCGGTCATCGCCCGCATGCCCTCGTAGACCATGTCGGCGCAGAGACTGACCAGGCCGAAGGCGAAGACCGTACGCCACGGCGTCCAGGCCCTGGGTCCCCCGGCGGGGCCAGCGTCGTGGCCGGACGATGTCTGCGTCACGTGGATCGATTCTCGCAGGGGACCTCGCGCCAGTGCTCACCCAGAGTGCCGACGTTCGCGGAGGCCAGCGGACCGGCCAGCAGGTGCTCGGTCGCTGCCAACGTACGCCGCCAGTCGCCGTGCGGCGCGTGGAGGTCGGTGTCGTGCAGCAGGACCGTTCCGCCGGGCTGCAGCGTACGCAGGACGGTCGCGACGACGGTGGCCGGTGAGGCCGTTCGCTCCCACTCGCGTCCCCAGGCCGTCCACAGCACGGGAGTCAGGCCGAGGGCACGGCAGGCCAGGACGGCCTCGCCACTGGGCACCCCGTACGGCGGCCGATACCAGGTGACCTGGGCGCCGCTGATGTCCTCGACGACGTCGCGCGCCCGGCGCATCCCACGGGTCAGCCTGGTGGGTGGCAGCGCCAGGGTGCAGCGGTGCGTCCAGCCGTGGATCGCCAGCTCGTGCCCTTCCCGGCTGATCCGCCGGATCAGCTCGGGGTGCTCGACGGCCTGGGAGCCCAGGACGAAGAACGTCGCCCTCCGGCCGTGCGTGGCGAGGAGGTCGAGGAACGCCGGTGTGCTGGCCGGGTCGGGCCCGTCGTCGAAGGTGAGCGCGATGTGGGATCCGCCGCCGGCTCCCCGGGTGGCCGCGACCCGGCTCATGCCGCCACCTCCGTCGGGACGTGTCCGGTGATCAGGTCGAGGAGCTCGGGCGCACCCATGGGCAGGTGGCTCCGCCGCGGGGCGAGTCCGGCGCCGGCGAGGAACCGGGCGAGGTCCGTCGAGGTGCGGGCCCACGGGATCAGGCCGGCCGCTTCCAGGTTGACCGAGTTCGCGACACCGTGGCCCGGCAGCGGCCGGTAGGTGACCACCGGCGTACCGGAGGCCAGCGCCTCCAGCGAGGTGAACCCGCCGGCGTTCTGCACGACGCAGTCGCAGGCGCTCGTCAGCGCCGGGATGTCGTCACGCCAGCCGAGCGCGACGACGCCGGGGATCCGGGACAGACGGCGACGCAGCCGGGTGTCGGTGCCGCACAGCACGACCGGCGTCATCCGTCCGTCGGCGAGGAGGTCGCGCGCGGTGGCCTCCAGCCGTCCCATGCCCAACGAGCCACCGGTGACCAGAGCCCAGGGTCCGGCGATGTCACCGGGCATCGGCTCCTGGCGGGGAGCGCCGAGCCCTGCCGGCCGCTCCGGGATGAGCGGCCGCACGACCGCCGTACGTCCGCCCCACCGCCGCGCCTCGGCGGCCGCGACCTCATGGATGGCGAGGTTGAGATCGACGCCGGCGTGGATCCACAGGGGGTGGACGGAGGTGTCGGTGAGGTAGGTGACCACGGGAGCCGCGAGCATGCCGGTCACGCGGGCGTGCCCGAGCACTTGGGCACCGAACGGATGCGTGGTGAGGACCAGGTCGCAGCCCCGCGTAGCCTCGACGATCCGGGCCGCGGTCGCGGCGAGGAGCCGGGTCACGACCCGGTACGCGGCGTGGTCCGGTTCGAGCAGCCGCAGGGTGGTCTCCCACGAGCCGGGCCGGCGCCGGAGCTGGGCGTAGTAGACGCGCCGCAGGAGCGGACCGAGCCGGAACGGCAGCAGGGTCACGACGTCGTGGATCTCGACGTCACAGCCCGCGGCCATCAGGACACGGGCGATCTCGCGAGCGGCGGAGTTGTGACCGGCGCCGTAGCTGCCGGTGATCACCGCGACCCGGGGCGTCCCCGGGGCGAGGGCGAGCAGCGGCACCGCCGCGATGGGCATGGTCTGAGTCGTCATGGCGGCGAGGATGACTCCCTGCGGATGAAGGATTGATGAAACCCGAGGCGCATTCATCCAGCCTTCATGCACGCGTTCTTAGCGTGCGAGTGTGACCCTTCCTGTCAGCGGGCCGACGGCACCCGCGACCCCGGTGACCGCACCGCCCGTCCGCGCCCGGCGGTGGGCGACGGCCGGCGTCGTCATCCTCGCGATGCTGGTGGCCACGGCGGCGTGGCTGCCGTTCCTCGCCCGGCCGTTGTCGGCGGACGAGAGTGGGTTCCTGATGCTCGCGCAGCAGTGGTGGCCGGGGCACTCGTTGTACGGCGATCTCTGGGTCGACCGGCCGCCGCTGCTGGTCTGGCTGTTCGCCGCGGCGGGGAATCTCGGCCCGGGCGGTGCGACGGCGACAGGGTTCGTGGCGCCGGGGGTCAAGATCCTCGGCGCCCTGGCCAGCGCGACGTCGGTGGGGCTCGCGGGCATCCTCGCAAGCCTGGTCTCGCCGACGCGCCGCGGCCGGATCGCCTGCGTCGTGCTGGCCGCCGCGCTGCTGTCCAGCCCGCTGCTGGCGATGCCCGAGGTCAACGGTGAGCTGCTCGCGGTGCCGTTCGTCCTGGCCGGGCTGGTGTGTCTGATCGTGGCGCTGCGCGGATCCTGGGGATGGCGTACGGCCGGCCTGGCCGTCGGTGCCGGCGCGGCCGGCATGGCCGCGGCGCTGGTCAAGCAGAACGTCCTCGACGTGTTCGTGTTCGCCGCCGTCCTCGTCGTGGTCTCCGTCGGGCACGTGCCTCGGCTCGGGAGACGCGTCGCCGCGTTCGCCGGTGGCGCGATCACCGTCCTCGGCGCGGCGCTCGCCGGGGCCTGGGCCCGCGGCACCTCGGCCGCCGGCCTGTGGGACGCCGTCGTGACCTTCCGCGGCCAGGCCTCCGAGGTGATCAACGCCTCCGCTTCGAGCGCGACCCTTCTCCGTGGGGCGGAGCTCGTCGCGGCGTCGGTGGTCTCCGGCGTCGCGGTGTTGCTGGTCGTCGCGGTGGCGGCGATCCTCACGCACCGGACCCGCCTCGCCTGGCCGGCTCTCGCGCTGACCGCCTGGGAGGTGTTCGGGATCGCCGCGGGCGGCAGCTACTGGCTGCACTACCTGACCGGCATCGTTCCCGGCCTGGTGCTGCTGGTGGCGATCGCCCCGCCGCGGGCAGGGCGTGCCCTGACCCGCGCCGTGGCCTACACGGTCGCGGTCACCCTCACCGTGTGGACCTATCGGGTCGCCTCCCCGCCTCCGCCCTCCCCCGAGGCGCAGGTCTCCACCTACCTGCGCGAGCACGCGCACAGCTCCACTGATAGCGTCGTGGTCGGGTTCGGCCACCCCGAGATCGTCGCCGCGAGCGGCCAGTACAGCGCCTACGAGTATCTGTGGAGCCTGCCGGTGCGGGTTCGCGACCCCGAGCTGAACCGGCTGCACTCCGTGCTGGCGGGGCCCTCGGCCCCGCGGTGGGTCGTCGTCGACGGCGGCAGTCTCGACACGTGGGGACTGAACGCCGACGACGCCCAGCAGTATCTCGTGCGGCATTACGTTGAGAGGGTGACCTACGACAACTGGCACGTCTGGGAGCGCCGGAGACCCGAAGGGACGTGGCGATGAGGATTCTGGTCGCCGAGGACGACGTACGCCTCGCCAGCCTGCTCGAGCAGTCTCTCACCGAGGCGGGCTGGCAGGTCGACGTCGCCCACAACGGGCGGGTCGCCTACGAGCGCCTGCTGAGCGATGCCGGCTACGACGTCGCGCTCCTCGACTGGATGCTGCCCGGCCTCGACGGCGTCACCGTCGCACGCCGGCTGCGCGACCTGGGGCTGGCGACGCCGATCCTGATGCTCACCGCCCGCAGCGACGTACGCGATCGGATCAGCGGGCTCGACGCCGGTGCCGACGATTACCTGCCCAAGCCGTTCGACCTCGACGAGCTCCTGGCACGACTACGCGCGCTCTACCGGCGTGGCGGGTTCAGCGGCGAGGCACCCGCGCAGATCGGCGACCTGGTGGTCGATCCCGGCGCACGCCGGGTCACCCGTGGCGGCGTCGAGATCACCCTGTCCACCCGCGAGTTCGACATCCTCTATCTGCTCGCCTCGCACGCCGGGCAGGTCGTCACCCGGCTGCGGATCCTCGACGAGGTCTGGGACGGCGAGACCGACCTGCGCAGCAACGTCATCGACGTGCACGTGGCCGCGATCCGCGGCAAGATCGACCGACCGTTCGGCACCGACACGATCACCACCCTGCGCGGAGCCGGCTACCGCCTCGAGACGGCGCCGTCGAGCCGATGAGCTCGCTGACCGTTCGCCTCTCCCGGCTGCCGCTGCGGGTACGCCTCGTCGCCGGCTTCTCCGCCGCGAGCCTCGTCGTCCTGATCGCCGCCGGGGTCTTCGTCTACTGGCGCGTCGACTACGCGCTCGACCGTGGCCTCGACACCGAGCTCACCCAGGCCCGCCACGCGCTCGAGCCGCTGGTCGGCGCCGATGGCCGGGTCAGTACCCGGTCCGCGGCCGATGCCACCGGCGTTCCCTGGCAGGTGCTGGGCGCGGACGGCACCGTCATCGACCGCGGGGGAGCAGCGGGGACCACTCCCCTGGTGCCCGAATCCCGGCTGGACCGGGTGACCACGACGCCGCGCACCTTCAACGTCGGCGACTTCCTGCCCGCCGCCGCCAAACCGTATCGGCTGCAGGTGGTCCGGCTCTCGACCTCACCGCGGCGCTACCTGCTGGTCGGCGTGCGGCGCGACCACCGCGACGAGGCGTTGCGCGAGCTTCTCCTCCAGCTCGGCCTCGCTGGCCTCGGCGCCCTGTGCGTCACCGCGCTGGTCGGCGACCGGCTGGCCCGCGCCGCGCTGCGCCCGGTCGAACGCTATCGGCGCCAGGCCGCCGCGATCACCGCCGGCAACACGAGTCTTCGGCTCGACGTGCCACCTCAACGCGACGACGAGATCACCCGCCTGGGCGACACCTTCAACGACATGCTCACCAGTCTCGAGGCAGCGCTGGACCGGGAGCGACAGTTCGTCACCGAGGCCAGCCACGAGCTGCGTACGCCGATCACGCTGCTGACCAGCCGGATCCAGCTGGCGCTGCGACGTCCTCGCAGCGCGGTCGAGCACGAGCGCATCCTCACCGAGCTCATGGTCGACCTGGACCGGCTCGCCGCGCTCTCGGAGCAGCTGCTCCAGATCGGCCGGTCCGAGGGCAGCCACCCGGCAGGGCATGCCGACCTGGTGACCGTCACGGCGCGTACGGTCAACCAGCGTCGGCTTGCCGATCCCGATCACGCCGGCAGCCTCACCGTGACCCTTCCCGAAGAACCCGTGCCCGCGCCGATGGCGGACTTCGAGCTGGAGCGGGTGCTCAGCAACCTGCTCGACAACGCCTCGACCCACGGCGCACCACCCGTGCAGGTGAGCGTGGACGAGCCGGCCCCAGGGTGGGCGCGGCTGACGGTCGCGGACGCCGGCCCCGGGATGCCACCCGCGTTGCTGACCACGGCGACGCAGCGCTTCACCCGCGCCGAGGAGGCGCGCGCACGACCCGGCTCGGGACTGGGCCTGTCCCTGGTCGGCACGCTCGTCTCTCGCGCCGGCGGCGAGCTGAGGCTGTGCCACGACGGCCGCCACGCCACGTACGGCTTCCCCGCTCCGGTCACGTGCACCCACGGTTCGGAGATGACGGTCACCGTGCTCCTGCCGACCGACCGCACCGATCCCACCGGTTAATCCGTCCTTCACGTCCGGATCCGTACGGTCCCTCCATGCGTTGCGTCATCATCGTGCCGACCTTCAACGAGGCGGCCACCCTCCCCACGCTGCTCACGAGCCTCGAGACCGTCAGGGCCGCCGGCGACCGGGCGAGTATCGACGTCCTGGTCGTCGACGACGGCAGCCCGGACGGCACCGCCGCGCTGGTCGAGGCGCACGAGGGGTTCGGCGACTGGCTCGCCCTGCTCGGCCGTACGTCCAAGGACGGTCTGGGGGCGGCGTACCGGGCCGGTATCGCCGCGGCCGTCGCCGGCGGCTACGACGCGATCGTCCAGATGGACGCCGACGGCTCCCACCCCGCCGCCGAGATCCCGGCGATGCTCGCGCTGCTGCGCACCCACGACGTCGTCCTCGGGTCCCGGTACGTCCCGGGCGGCGCCACCGAGAACTGGCCGCTGCGCCGGCGCGCGCTGTCCTGGTGCGCCAACGCCTACGCCCGCCGCGTGCTGGGGCTGAGGACGCACGACACGACCGCGGGGTTCCGCGCGTGGCGCACCGAGGCGCTGGTCCGGGCCGGAGTCCTGCAGACGACCTCGACCGGCTACGGCTTCCAGGTGGAGAACACCTGGCGCTGCGAACGGCTGGGCCTGCGCGTGGCCGAGCATCCGATCACGTTCGTCGAGCGCACCGCCGGCACGTCCAAGATGAGCGGCGAGGTGGCCCGCGAGGCCGCCGTCATGGTGCTGCGATGGCGGCTCGCGGAGCTCACCTCCGCCCGGCCGCACCCCGTGGGCGCGGCCGGCGCGATGATCAGAAGGTGATCCCCCGGGCGGCGAACCGGTCGCGGACCAGGTCGGCGGCCGCCTCGCCGTCGCGCGCGACCGCCGCGGCGTACGTCTCGGCGGCTGCGGCCTGGAAGCTGGTGTCGGGGGCGTAGGAGAACTGGGAGTAGATCAGGGTGGTGTCCCAGTCGCGGGTGGAGAGGCCGAGGGCCTGGTAGCCCTCGCGGATCTCCCACAGCGCCTGGCTCCAGATCTGGCCGTCGTAGTGCACCTGGTTGCGGCGGTCCTCGAGGGTCAGGTCGAGGTGGAAGCTGCGGATGCAGTGCGGGGCGTCGGTATAGGAGGTCGAGTCCCAGTCCATCGGGCACGACGGGTCGGCGGCGACCGGCCAGCCGAACTCCGCGGCGGCGTCGAGCCCGACGGTGACGGCGAGATAGTCGCCGAAGGACTCCCCGATCGCGCCGGCGTCCAGGCTGCTGCCGTAGCCGGGCACCTGGCTGGCGTGGACGGCGTGGCCGTACTCGTGGACGATCACCTCGGCGTCCTCGGCGTCGTCGACACCACCCTTGCCCAGCCGGATCCGGTAGGGCTTGTCGGTCTGGTAGGAGTTGTCGCCGCCGTACTGGTTGATCTTGACCGAGAACGGCTCGTTCAGGACACCCGGGAGCGTCTCGCCGAAGCCGAGGGTGTGCAGGTAGGTCTGCGCCCGGGTGACCCAGAAGTAGCCCATGACCTGCTCGAACTGGTCCTGGTGGCGGTCGTAGGAGAAGGTGTTGGTGGTCGAGCGCGCGGGCGTGCCGGTGCTCGACTCGACGACCGCGTAGTCGCCACGGAGGTAGCCCGAGCCGTCCAGGTGGGTGAGCGGAACCTGGGCGTAGGCGCTGTCCGGGACGGCGCTCGCGGCGTCCTTCTGGTCGCTCAGGTCCTGGTCGTTGCTGGACTGGACCGGGTTGACCATGAAGACGCGGGCGGTGCCCTCGGAGGATCCGCTGTCCGGGGCCGCGGTGGCCGGGATCAGCGGGGCGGCGAGCCCGGCGGTGGCCGCCAGGCCGGCGGTGACGGCGATCGAGAGTCTGCGCATGTGGGGCATGGTCTTCTCCTGGACTGAACGGCCGTGCGGCCGGTGATACCGGGAGGTTATACCGCCAGGATGTCCTTGGACAGGAGTTCTTCCAGCGGAAGGTCGGGATCGAGCTCGATCCCGAAGCTACGGGCATGGCCGTCGATGACGAACCAGATCGACTGGGCGGTGAGCCGCTCCAGCGTCTCGGCGGGCAGGCGCTCACCGGTCCGGGTCAGCCAGCGGCGTACGGCACCGAAGACCGCGCCGACCAGGCCGTAGATCAGCGGGTCGAGCGCCTCGGCCTCCTCCTCGGTGGGGTTGCCCCCGAGGGCGAGGACGGCGGTGCCGACGATCGCCGAGATCCGGCCCGCGAGCTGCTCCATCCCCTGCTGGAAGGGGCCGTCGTCACCACCGTCGATGTCGTGGTCGGCGGCGAGGTGGAGAGCCGGATGCGCCCGGGCCCAACGGACATAGGTGCCGATGATCCGCTCGATGATCTGCGGCACGGTGCCGTCGAGGGTGATCCCGGGCATCAGGTCGGACCAGAGGCCGTCGAGGATCGCCTGCTGCACGGCCCGGTCGAGGTCGGCACGATCCTCGAAGTGGCGGTAGATGACCGTGCGGGACAGCCCGGCGCGCACCGCGATCTGCTGCACCTGTACGTCGGCGCCCGGCTCACCGGCCTCGATCACCGCGATGGCGGCGTCGATGATCTGCTGGCGGCGCTGCTCGTTGTGCTTGCTCCACCGGTCCTGCCGACCATCGCGCTTCTCGGCCACCCGAGTCTCCCCCTGCTCCCCTGTTTCGCTCCGTGTCGAGAGCGTCTCAGCGCTCCTTGCGACGTCCAAGAGAGTATCGGGGTTTCCGCGACTTCGCGGCGATGCCCCGCATCTCCTCGACATCGGTGATCTTCACCCGCGGACGGCCGGACTCGGCGCCGCGACGCTTCTCCTCGCGGTCGATCGCCTGCCAGCCGGCCAAGTCGACCATGGCGGGCTGGCGGCTGCGTACGACCGCGGTGATCTCGCCGGCGTCACCGACCGGGGCCGGGATCCGGTCCGCGTCGAGGTCGTCGAGCAGCTGCTCGACCGTCTCCTCTGCGTCGGACTTGTTGGTGCCGATGAAGCCGTTGGGGCCGCGCTTGACCCAGCCCGCGACGTAGACACCCGGGAGCACCCGGCCGCGCTCGTTGGGGACGGTGCCGGTGGCGGCGTCGTAGGGCAGGTCGGCCACGGGCAGCCCCTTGTAGCCGACCGCTCGCAGGAGCATGCCGGTCTCGAGGACCTCGGTCTCGCCGGTGGGAACGGCCCGGACGACACCGTGCTCGTCGCGCTGCAGACGGTTGCGACCGACCTCGACCCCGGCGACCCGGCCCTCGCCCAGCACGCGCACCGGCGAGCTGAGGAAGCGAAGGACGACCGTACGCAGCTCCGGACGCACCTCGCGGCCGGCGAGCTCGCGCAGCAGCCGGGTGGTGGTCGCGCCGCCGGCGAGCGCCTCCTCGATCGGAAGGTCCCCGGTGTCGACGACGACGTTGATTCCGGTGTGCCCCATCAGCCCGACCAGCTCGGGCACGGTGAAGGCCGCCTCCTCGGGCCCCCTGCGCCCGAGGACGACGACCTCCCGCACCGCGCTGTCGCGCAGGACCGCCAGCGGCCCCTCGGCGATGTCGGTGCCGGCCAGCCGCTCGGAGTCCTCGGCGAGGATCCGGGCGCAGTCGAGCGCCACGTTGCCGTTGCCGACGAGGACGACCCGCCCCGACGGGAGGGAGTCCGGGTCGAGGTGGACGGGCAGGTCCTGCTTGTCGGGATGGCCGTTATACCAGCCGACGAAGTCGGTCGCGCTGAGCGAGCCGGGCAGGTCGTCGCCGTCGATCCCGAGAGTCCGGTCGCTCGCCGCGCCGACGGTGTAGACGACCGCGTCGTAGCGAGCGGTCAGCTCGGCGTGGGAGACGTCCTTGCCGACCTCGACACCCAGGAAGTAGCGGAACCCAGGCTGCGACTCGATCTGCGCGAAGAGCCTCTCGATCTGCTTGGTGTTCTGGTGGTCCGGCGCGACCCCGGCCCGGACCAGGCCGTACGGCGTCGGCAGCCGGTCGAAGACGTCGACGGTGATCTCGGGGTGCTTGAGCAGCTCGTCGGCGGCGTACATCCCCGCCGGCCCGGCGCCGACCACCGCGACCCGGAACGGCCCGGTGCGGGTCAGCCGGCGCTGGGGGTGGACCAGGGCGAGCGGGGTGCGGTCCTGGTGCGGAAAGACCTCGAAGTACTCCGCATTGATCGCCAGGAACGGCGTCTGCGCGGCGCTCAGGGTCGTGTGCGGGACGATGGCGTCGGCCGGGCAGGCCGTGACGCAGGCTCCGCAGTCGACGCAGCTCTTGGCGTCGACGTAGAGCATCTCGGCCTCACCGAAGCCGGGCTCGCCCGGGGCGGGGTGGATGCAGTTGACCGGGCAGGCGACCACGCACGAGGCGTCCGCACAGCACGACTGGGTGACGACGTGAGGCACTGGTGACCGGTCCTCAGTACGAGGCCGCGCGCGGCTCGGCGCGGAAGCGCGAGGCGCGACCGTCGATGCCGGTCAGCTTCCACAGCAGCTTGGCCGGGCCCTTGCGGATGCCGAGGTTGTCGGCCAGGAGGCGTACGTCACCGAAAAGGTCACGCAGCAGCTTCTCGGACTCCGCGGAGTCCCACCAGATCTCCTTCGCTACCTCGTCCGGGATGCCCATGTCGTGGCGGGCCTGCTTGCTCGGGACCATGATCACGTCGCAGAGCAGGCGCATGATGACCGGGAAGAGGTAGGCCAGCAGCGTCTTCTTCACGCGGCCGAGCTCGGGCACGTGCTGCTCGAGGTACTGGTGGGCGAAGCCGATGTGGCGGGCCTCCTCGGCGATGTGGATCTGCATGATCCGGTTGGCCGCGGGGTGGCTGCCGCCGGAGCGCATCGCGCCCTTCTGCAGGTGGTCGATCGGTTCCTCGCCGGCGAGGATGCCGGTGAAGAACGCCTCCGGGAAGAACGCGCCCGCCGAGGCCATGAAGGGCACCAGGACCTTGAAGTAGGTCGGCGCGCCCGCCACGTCGGGGTTCACCCGGTTGACGAACTCCTGGAACATCTGGGTGTGGTGGGTCTCCTCGGTGACCTCGTGGGTCGCGTAACGGAACTCCGGGTTGTTGTTCGACGACCAGACCAGGTGGTTCATGACGCCGCCGATGAGCAGCTGCTCGAACTGCAGGCCGACCTTGGCGACCTGGGCCCAGCGGTACATCCCGATCTCGATCTGGCGCTGCTTCGACAGCGCCTTGTACCACGGGTGGGCACCGATCTCGTCGGAGTCGTTGAGGATCCAGCGCTCGTCGTCGGGCAGCACCGCAAGCTCGTCGGAGTCCCAGTCGATGTCCTTGAACGGGTCGAAGTGCACCTCCACCGAGGCCTCGGACAGCGTACGAAGCGTGTCGAGGTAGGCCTGCTTGCCCTGGCGGACGTATCCAGCGGACTTCTCATCCTGAACAGCGGTCATGACGATCGCTCCTTTGCATCGCTGAGTTCTACGTTGAGCTGACGACGTGACCCACGTTACCCGGACACGCGTCCCGATAACAAGAGTACGCGCGACTTCGTGTCACGCGTATCTTCGGGGCATACGAAAGCGCCCCATCCCGGCTGGGATGGGGCGCTTGTCGATGGCGGCGCTCAGACCTGCTCGTGCGACTCCACGGCGGCGACGATCCGCTCGATGGCCTCGTCGACCGGGATGCCGTTCTCCTGGTGGCCGTCGCGGTAGCGGAAGCTGACCGCGCCCTTCTCGACGTCCTCGCCTCCGGCGATCAGCATGAACGGGATCTTCTGGAGCTGGGCGTTGCGGATCTTCTTCTGGAAGCGGTCGCTCGACTCGTCCACCTCGACGCGTACGCCTGCCTTCTTCAGCTTGCCGGCGATGTCGTAGACGTAGTCGTTGAACGCATCCGCGACCGGGATCATCTCCACCTGGACCGGGGCGAGCCACGGCGGCATGGCGCCGGCGTAGTGCTCGACCAGCACACCCAGGAACCGCTCGATCGAACCGAACTTCGCCGAGTGGATCATCACCGGCTGCTGGCGGGTGCCGTCGGCGGCCTGGTACTCCAGGTTGAACCGGTCCGCGGCCGGCTGGTTGAAGTCGTACTGCACCGTGCCCATCTGCCAGGTCCGGCCGATCGCGTCCTTGGCCTGGACGGAGATCTTCGGTCCGTAGAACGCGGCACCGCCCGGGTCGGGCACGAGGTCGAGACCGGTCTCGGACGCGACGTCCTCGAGGATCTTGGTGGCCTCGGCCCAGTCCTCGTCACTGCCGACGAACTTGTCCTTGTTGGAGTCGTCGCGGGTCGACATCTCCAGGTAGAAGTCGTCGAGACCGAAGTCCTTGAGGACGGTCAGCATGAAGTCGAGCAGGTGCTTGACCTCGGCCGGTGCCTGCTCCTTGGTGCAGTAGGAGTGGGAGTCGTCCTGGGCGAAGCCACGCACGCGGGTGAGGCCGTGGATGACGCCCGACTTCTCGTTGCGGTAGACCGAGCCGAACTCGAACAGGCGCAGCGGCAGCTCGCGGTAGGACCGCCCGCGCGAACGGAAGATCAGGTTGTGCATCGGGCAGTTCATCGCCTTGAGGCGGTAGTCCTGCCCGTCCACGTCCAGCGCCGGGAACATGCCGTCGCCGTAGTAGGGCAGGTGACCCGAGGTGTGGAAGAGCTGCTCACGCGCGATGTGCGGGGTGCCGACGTACTCGAAGCCGTGCTCGATGTGCTTGGCGCGTACGTAGTCCTCCATCTCCCGCTTGATGATCCCGCCCTTGGGATGGAAGACCGGGAGGCCGGAGCCGATCTCGTCCGGGAAGGAGAACAGGTCGAGCTCACGGCCGAGCTTGCGGTGGTCGCGGCGCTCGGCCTCCTCGATCCGGGTCAGGTGGGCGTCGAGCGCCTCCTTGGACTCCCAGGCGGTGCCGTAGATGCGCTGGAGCTGCTTGTTCTTCTCGTCGCCACGCCAGTACGCCGCGGCGCTGCGCATCAGCTTGAAGGCCGGGATCCGCTTGGTGGTCGGCAGGTGCGGGCCGCGGCACAGGTCCTTCCACGCGATCTCGCCGTTGCGGTCGAGGTTGTCGTAGATGGTCAGCTCGCCACCGCCGACCTCGGCACTGGCGCCTTCGGCGGCATCGGCCGCCGAGCCCTTCAGCCCGATCAGCTCGAGCTTGTAGGGCTCGTCGGCCAGCTCGACGCGGGCGTCGTCGTCGGTGGTGACCCGGCGGGAGAACTTCTGGTTGGCCTTGATGATCTTCTTCATCCGGGACTCGATCTTGACGAGGTCCTCGGGCACGAACGGGGTCTCGACGTCGAAGTCGTAGTAGAAGCCGTCGGTGATCGGCGGGCCGATGCCGAGCTTGGCCTCCGGGAAGAGCTCCTGCACCGCCTGCGCCATCACGTGCGCGGTGGAGTGACGCAGGATGTCGTGGCCGTCCTTGGAGTCGATCAGGACACCCTCGACCTCGTCGCCGTCGGCGAGCTCGTAGGCGAGATCCTTGAGATCCTCACCGACCCGGGCCGCGATCACGTCGGGGTTGTCCGCGAAGAGCTCCCACGCCTTCGTGCCCGTAGTGACCGTCCGCTCCTCGCGCCCGTCGGGGGTGAGTACGGCGATCTTGATCTCGGACACGATTTCTCCTGGCATCGTTCGGGTGGACTTGGGCCACGCCGATCGTATCCAGATGGTGGCGCACACCGTGCATCAAGCACCGCCGGACACCACCCGGACCGGCTCATTCATAGAGCCAGACGGTGTGCTCGTCGTTGACGAAGATCGCCCCCGCCCCGGCGGCTACCTCGACATCCTGGCCGGGCTCCTCTTCCGTCGCCAGCGAATCGACCTCGTCGAGCGTGAGCGTCCACTCCGGCGCGTCACGGCCCCACTCTCGGTATCCGATCGTCGCGCCGTCGACGGTGTAGACACCTTCGTCGAGCGTGTCCGCCACGTGGTCGTAGCCGTCCTCGGCCAAGGCTCCGTCGATGTCGTAGAGGCCGCCACTCGACCTCTGCAGGGTCATCTCCTTCCCGTCGACCGCGACGACATCGACCGCCATCCACCCGAAGCCGCCTTCGACGATGTCAAGACTCCCCGCCTCGCCCTCCTTGCCGTAGATCGGGAACGGCGGCGTGGGGCTCACCGACACGCCCGCGGTCTCGTCGTAGGAGTACGGCGGCGAGACTGCGTACCTGTTGCCCGCGACACTCCTCACGTCACCGGAGACGTTCTCGGTCCACAGGCTCTTGCCCGTCTTCGGGTCGAAGGCGAACAGGCTGCCGGACGTCACCAGAACGAAGTCGTCGTTGGCGCGAAGCCCGAGCAGATACTCCTCCGCCAGACCTGCGGCATGGCCCGGGGGCAGCTCGGTGCTCCACTCCTGCTCGCCGCTCTCCTCCGCGTATCGGGTCAGCTGGTCGCCGTCGAGGGCGAAGGTCGCATCGTCGGCGTAGGCGAAGTCCTGGCCGGTGATGCTCCAGTCCTCCTCCTTGCTCTCGGGATCGAGCTTGGTCAGCTTCTCGCCGACCCGGACCACAAAGTCGCCGTCCTCGGCGATGCCGTGGAGACCGACCTCCGGATCGGTGTTCTCCCAGACGACCTCGCCGTCGTAGTCGAACACGACGTCGCCACTGTCGCTGTCGCTGCCCGCGCTGGAAGCCGTGGCGACGTACCAGCTCGCCGTGATCAGCTTCTGGTCCTCGTAGAAGTTGAGGTAGTTGTAGGGGTGCCGCTCGTCGCGCCAGCGCTCCTTGCCGTCCTCGTCCAGGGCGACCAGCCCAGGCTCCTCGCCACCCAGCTTGACCAGGTTGAGCCCCGGTCCGGGGTAGACGTACGCGACCGGCTTGTCGGACTCCCAGGACCACTCCTGGCTCGGCTCGGTCGTCACCGGCCCTGCGGTCAGCTCGCCGCCCTCGTCGTCGCGTAGGAGCAAGAAGGCGGCGGTGCCGATGCCGGCGACGAGGAGCAGCACCACGCCGATGGCGAGACCGATCCACAGTCCTGTCCGCTTCTTGGGGCCCGGCGCCGGGAAGCCTGGCGGCGGAGTTCCCGGCGCCGCCCACTGGGCAGGCGGCGGGGGCGGCGGGGTCCATGAGCCCGGCACCAGGGTCGGTTCGTCGTGAATGCCCGGCGTGGGCGGGCCGAATCGCGGAACCCCACAGGTGGGACAGGCGGTCACACCGGCAGCGAGCTGCGTACCGCAGCGCGGGCAGGTCGGTTGGGGCATCTGGGTCATGATTTCATCGTTTATCAGACGTATCCATCGTTTTGCCTTCGAAACGCACCGTTTCCCGGCAATCAGATGGGTCGACCGGGTCGACATGATCCGCGCCGCAGCGCACGGTAGCGTCAGTCGTGATGACACAGATGCGCGCAACCGTGGTCCACAACGGCGAGCTCTCGGTGCGGTCGGTGCCGCGACCGGAGCCCGGGCCGGGTCAGCTGCTGATCAAGGTGCTGCGCACCGGGATCTGCGGCTCCGACCTGCATGTCCGCGAGCACGCCGACGAGCTCAACCAGGTGGTCACCGAGATCGGCTACACCACCGCGATGACTCCGGACCAGGAGATCGTGCTGGGCCACGAGATCCTCGGCGAGGTCGTCGCCTACGGCTCGGAGACCCGGGGTCGCTGGGAGCCGGGCACCTCGGTGGCGGCACTGCCGGTGCTGCGTACCGACGGGGCGGTCCACATGGTCGGCTTCGACGTCGACTCCCCCGGCGGCTTCGCGGAGTACTGCGTCGTCCAGGAGGCGTTCACCTTTCCGGTCCCCGATGGCGTCTCGCCCGACCAGGCGGTCTTCACCGAGCCCCTGGCGGTCGCCTTCCACGCCGTACGCCGCGGAGCGGTCTCCGCGCGGCGCCCCGCCGTGGTCATCGGCTGCGGCCCGATCGGGCTCGCCGTCATCCTCATGCTCAAGGCGCAGGGGGTGAAGACGGTCGTCGCCTCCGACCTCTCCCCCGCGCGCCGCGCGCTCGCGGTGAAGTGCGGTGCCGACGTGGTCGTCGACCCGCGCGAATCCTCGCCGTGGGACGCCTACAAGCAGCGTGGCCCGGTGAAGTCCCTGACCGACTACCTGGGCTTCGGGATCGACGCGATGCAGGTCGTACGCCGCATCCCCCTGCTCCCCTGGGAGACGGTGCTGCTCAACGCCGACCGCCTGGGGCAGTCGCCGACCGGCCCGGTGGTCTTCGAGTGCGTCGGCGTGCCCGGGATGCTGGAGCAGATCATGACCGCGGCGCCGCTGCACACGCGCGTCGTGGTGGTCGGGGTGTGCATGGAGCCGGACACGATCCGGCCGGCGATCGCGATCCACAAGGAGATCGACCTGCGGTTCGTGTTCGGCTACGACCCGGCGGAGTTCGCGCGCACGCTCGAGCTGATCGCCGGCGGGAAGGTCGACCCCTCACCGCTGCACACCGGGACCGTCGGGCTCGACGGGGTCGCTCAGGCCTTCAACGATCTGGCCGACCCGGAGACGCACGCGAAGATCCTGGTCGACCCCTGGGCGTGATCCACGGTTCTGGTGAACGGATTCATGGCATACCCCGATAGGCTTCCGATCTCGATCGTCCATCGCCTCCGAAAGAGCTCGTGACCCCCACCACCGGCCCCAAGTCCCGTCTCATCATGCCGTCTCGGCGGATCCTGCGGCTGCAGCGGCGCACCACCGCCGCGGTCGTGCTGCTCACTCTCGGCCTCGGAGCGCTGGCGATGCTGCTCCCCGTCGCCGCGGTCGCCCAGCAGGTCGCGGACCGCTGGAACAGCGGTCGATGGGCGGAGGTGAAGGTGGTGGAGCGCTGCGAGTTCGACGCGGGCACCGGCGACATCCTCGCCTGCACCGGCCGGTGGAAGGTCGCCGGCGAGCAGGTGACCGGGCAGATCCACGGCACCCTGCGCGACATCGGCCGCGACCCGAACCCGTCCAAGGCGACCTTCCGGATGTGGGTGGTCGGCGCGGACGCCTACGGCGAGCATGCGATCAACCCGTGGCCGGTACGCATCCTCGGCATGGGCCGCGATCCGGTGCTCTGGGGTGGTCTCGGGCTCGTCGTGCTCGGCCTGGCGGTGCTTCCGACACGGCGGGCATGGCTGCGTACGCCGAGCGAGGAGTCGCTCTCCGAAGATCTTGTCATCCGGCTGAGCACCCACCCGGCGCACGGGCGGGCCTGGCTGGTTCCGGTCGGGCTGCTCGGCGGCCCTGCGCTGGTCGGGCTCGGCGCCTGGATCGCGACCCGCCCGCAGCTGCCGATCGTGATCGTCCTGGCCGGCTCGGCGGTCGCACTGGCCGGGCTGGGGCTCGGCTTCCGGCTCACCTGGCTCGGGCTGAGGCGGCCGCTGGCGGTCGACCTGGGACTGTACGAAGGCGGGCTGGTCCTGGAATATGCCCGGCACACCGATGTCGTGCTGTGGGACGACGTGGTCAGGATCGACACCGGTGTCGCCGACTCGCGCAAGCCCAACCCGCGCATCGACATCACCCTGCACCTCGTCACCGGCCGCTCGCTGCCGCTGCCTCAGGTCGATCACCAGCACAGCCTGGCCGCACATCTGCGCCGGCATGAGCCGACGATTCTGGTGGACGGATCACCTACCGGTAGTATCTGACTCATCAGCGGCCCGTTCCGGTCTTGCCCCCGGCTGCTTTCGGTATCAACTCATTATGGCGAGACACCTCGCTTGAAAAGTTGACTCCTCCTTGTCTCAGCAGAGCTTCAGCGCGCTCGGCGTGCCCGCAGACCTCACCGCCGTCCTCGACCACCACGGCATCACCTCCCCCACCCCGATCCAGGCCGCGACCCTGCCGGACTCCCTCGCCGGGCGCGACGTGCTCGGTCGCGGGCGGACCGGGTCGGGCAAGACGTACGCCTTCCTGCTTCCGCTCGTCGCCCGCCTCGCGGGTGGCGCCCGGGCGAAGTCCGGCAAGCCGCGGGCGCTCGTGCTCGCCCCGACCCGTGAGCTGGTCCGCCAGATCGAGGAGTCGCTGCGGCCGCTCGCCGCAGAGGCCGGCCTGAGCGTCCAGACCGTCTTCGGTGGTGTCGGGCAGAACCCGCAGGTCATCGGCCTGCGCAAGGGTGCCGACGTCGTGCTCGCCTGCCCCGGCCGCCTCGAGGACCTGATCTCGCAGCGTCACGCCGACCTGTCCTCGATCGAGGTCACCGTCCTGGACGAGGCCGACCACATGGCCGACCTCGGCTTCCTGCCCGCCGTGCGGCGCCTGCTGGCGATGACGCCGAAGGGCAGCCAGCGCCTCCTGTTCAGCGCGACGCTCGACAAGGGCGTCAACGTGCTGGTCAAGCAGTTCCTCCAGCAGCCGGTCATCCACGAGGCCGACTCGGCGCAGTCGCCGGTGGCCGAGATGGAGCACCACGTGCTGCATCTCTCCGCCCGCGAGCACCGCATCCCTGTGCTCGCCGACCTCGCCGCCGCTCCGGGCCGCACCGTCGTCTTCACCCGCACCAAGCACGGCGCCAAGGGCGTCGCCCGCCAGCTCGGCCGCGCCGGCATCCCGGCCGTCGAGCTCCACGGCGACCTCTCCCAGAACGCCCGCGTGCGCAACCTGGAGGCGTTCCACTCCGGCCGGGCGACCACCCTGGTGGCCACCGACATCGCCGCCCGCGGGATCCACGTCGACGACGTCACCCTCGTCGTCCACGCCGACCCGCCCGCCGAGCACAAGGCCTACCTGCACCGCTCCGGGCGTACGGCCCGCGCCGGCGCCTCCGGCACCGTGGTCACCCTGATGCTGCCCGACCAGGTCAAGGACGTCCGCACCCTGACCCGAGCCGCCGGGATCAAGCCGACCACGACCCGCCTCGACGGCCCCAGCCACCCGATCCTGGTCGAGCTGGCTCCGGGCGAGCGCAGCCGCCCCGGCCCGTTCGTCCCGGTCGTCACCCAGCCGCCGCGCCGCCCCGCCGGCGAGGGCACCGGCAACCGGAAGAGCCGCCCCGGCTCGCGTGCCCGCAAGCGCCAACGCGCTGCTGGCAGCCGCTGAGTCTCCACCGTCGGTCGAGCCGCCGGAGCCGCTAGGCGAAGGCGTGTCGAGACCAACACGGTCCTCTCGAGCGCCGAGGGGACCGTGTTGGTC
>NZ_JBHVGB010000065.1:0-27655 GCF_042801335.1 Nocardioides sp. NPDC057577
GGCCACTTACCATCCACAGCAGCGAGGCCGTTCGCTCACCGCGAAAATAGCGCTTGACCTGCACCTATGGGTGGTTAGGTATCCGGTTGAGGCGTAGAATCAGACCCATCACGACACACCTCTAAGGGAGGATATCCGATGAGTCTCGGCCGCGACATCGACCACTGGGGCACCAACCCCGGCGACGCGATCGACGCTGCTCTGCAGGCCATCGAGACCGCCCTCCACGACCTCCTCGCGAGTGACCCGGCCTATTGGCGCACCGGCCAGAAGAAGGACCTGCTGGAGCGGTTGGAGAAGCTCCAGGCCCAGCAGGCCGCACTGAGGCTGCGGGTGCTCGCTGCTGCGGGTGATATCGCGGAGGAGACCGGCGCGAAGGATGCTTCGGGGTGGCTGCGGACCGAGCTCCTTGTCGACAAGGGGATGGCTCGCTCCCAGATCAAACTCGCTGCCGGCCTCGCCAAGTACGACCTGGTCGCTGCCGGTCTGGCCGAGGGTGTGGTGTCCGAGGAAAAAGCCCGGGTGATCACCAAGGCGCTCGATGCCATCGAGACCGACCCGGCCGCCAGTGCCGAGGACCTGATCCTGGCCGAGAAACTCCTCGTGGACTACGCCAGCCAGTTGACGGCCAACGAGCTCAAGATCGCCGGACGCCGGGCCCTGGCCGAGATCGACCCCGCACGATTCGAGGCAGCTGAAGCCAAAGCACTCCAGCGGGAAGAGGAGCACGCCCAACGGCGCACCTTCTTCTCCTCCCGCGACAACGGCGACGGCACCATCGACATCCACGCCCGGGTCTCCCGCGCGGTCGGGATGCGGCTGCGCACGATGCTGGACTCCCTCGCGCAGCCGAGGAAACTGTCCGCCGAGAACAAGGGCCGCAAAGCCCCCTACGACCGCCTCCTGGGTCAGGCCTTCGCGCGGGTGATTGAGACCTACGACGTGGACCTGCTCCCCAGGCACGGCGGTCATGCCACCACGATGTTCATCACCATGAGCGTGGAGGACCTCCGCAAGGACCTCGGCACCGCGGCGTTGGGGTTCGACGGCGAGAAGATCACCGCCGCCGAGGCCCGCCGGCTGGCCTGCAACGCCGACCTCGTCCCCGCCGTCCTCGGCGCCAACTCCGAAGTGCTAGACCTCGGCCGCACCGCCCGCCTGGCCCACCCGATCCAACACCGAGCCCTCCGGCTCCGAGATCAGGGCTGCCAAGCCGAGGACTGTGACGCCCCCGCCGCTTGGACCGAGGCCCATCACCTCAGACCCTGGTCCGAAGGCGGCCGAACCAACATGGCCAACATGGTCCTGCTGTGCCCCAGCGACCACCGCCGCATCCACGACGCCGGCTCCGGGTATGAACGCCTCCCGGACGGACGGATCCGGTTTACCCGGCGCACCTGAAATGTCTTAGACCGTTGCGAAATGCGGGTGCGAAGATCGCCTGGTGAATTCTGCCACCCGTCTCATTCGAGCTCCCGAACTCAGCGACGCGCCGTATGCGTACGCGTCGGTCGTGGATAGCGGTGTGCGCCTGGTGTTCCTCGCCGGAGCGTGCCCTCTTGAGGTGGACGGGACGACGGCAGCAGTGGGCGACTACGCAGGCCAGGCCGCGAAGTGCGTCGAGACGCTGATCGGGGCGCTTCGGGCCGCCGGCGCAACGCTGCAGGACGTGGTGAACACCCGGGTGCTGGTTGCGTCTTCGCAGCGGTCGGATCTCGTAGTGGCGTGGGAAGTCGTGAAGGACGCATTCGGGGACCATGACGTGCCCAGCACCCTGATGGGCGTCACCGTGTTGGGCTATGAGGATCAGCTGGTCGAGATCGAGGCCATCGCGGCGGTCTCATGACACCTCGTGAATCCGGCGGCCACCAGCCGCCTGAAGCAACGCCCAACCCGAGGCGTACCTAGGAGACGCTCGAGATCCCCGTGTCCCAACGCCGGATGAGCTCTGCCTCGTGCGGAGGCGGCCCGGGAAGCCGTCGACTGGCGGCATCCGCACGAAGACCGTCGCAGACGAGGGCGAGGTAGCGGCGGCGCAGGGCGGCGCTGCGTACGTCATCCCCTACGTCGATGCGACTGATCTGCTCGAGGAGCACGGTGATGTCGGCGCGGGTGACGTCGGGGCGGAGGATGCCGCTGCCGCGGGCGCCACGCAGGAGGCGGTTGGTGGTGTGGACGGCGAGCTTGTCCAGGTCACGTAGGCCCTGGTCGAAGCTGACCTCGTCGCGCAGGGCGAGGGTGAGCCGCGGGAGTCCGTCGTCGAGCACCTGGCGCAGGAAACCCGTGAACGCGTGCCACGGGTCCTCGGTGTCGCTCAGCGCCGCCTCCGCGAAAGCGATGTAGCGGCGATAGCTGTCGGCGGCGACTGCCCGCAGCAGAGCCTGCTTGTTGGCGTAGCGGCGATAGAGCCCGGCCACTCCCATCCCGGCCTCCTCCGCGACGGCTGCCATGGTCGCGCGGGGATCCCTGAGCAGGACCTCCCGAGCAGCGATCAGGACCGCACGGTCTGCATTGAGGGGCGGCATACCCCACACCCTACGTGCGGGCGCCAGCCTCAGGCGGTCTGTACCTGTGTGATGTCGGCCAGGGCCGCGATCGGACGGTTCGGGTAGTCGGCGAACACCCCGTCGACCCCGGCCTCGAAGAGGCGATTCGCCTGGTCACGTCCTGCTTTCAGGGTCCAGACGAAGACCAGCAGACCGTGTCGGTGGGCCTCGTCGGCCAAGCCGGTCGGCGGCTGCCCCTTCTTGCGGACCATCGACTTCTTGGGGCCGATGGCCTGGGCGTACGTCGCGATCTCCGCACAGTCGACCGCACCCCACTTCTTGTCGACCAGCTGCACCAGCGGAAGGTCCGTGCGGGTGCTCATCTCCCGCACCCAGGCCTCGTCGAAGCTCTGCAGCCACAGCCGCTGGGTGGGCAGGCCCGGGAGGCTGTTCCAGGCGTCGACGCCGTGGTCCGCGAGGGTCTGCAGGAGGGTCTCGGTGACGGGCAGACCGATGGAGGCGAAGTACGTCGGGTGCTTGACCTCGACGTGCAGCCCGACCCGCCGCCCACGGCGCTGGGACTCGTCGGCGACGAGCAGCAGCAGGGTGTCGAGGGTGATGATCGGCTGGCTCGTCGTCGGCGCTCCGAGGCTGAGCAGCTCGGAGAAGGTGAAGTCCTCGGTGAACCAGCCCGTCCACTTCTTGCCGCTGATCACCTTGGTCGTACGCCGCTCCGCGAACTCCAGGCGGGAGGCCACGTCCGTGGTGCGGGAGAGCTCGTTCTCGTGCCGGAGCACCATCACCCCGTCGCTCGTCATCACCACGTCGGTCTCGAGCGCGTCCACGCCCTGGCGCAGCGCCAGGCGGTAGGACTCCAGGGAGTGCTCCGGCAGGTAGCCGGGCGCTCCGCGATGGCCGATCACAAGGGGGCGGGAGGCCGTTGCCATGGCGCCAAGCGTGCGTGCCGGCGGCGAAGCCGCGGCGGGCGCAATGTGAATGGGACGTTACGAGCGGCGGGCCATCTTTTGATCAAGCACAGCCGGTACGGCTCCGTCGGCACCCTCAGGGAGTGTCCTCGCCTGACCAGACGACGTTCTCGCGGATCAGCCGGGCGGGGACGCCGGCCACGGCCGTACGCGGCTCGACCTTCTGGTTGCGGACCATGGCGCGCATGCCGACGACGGCTCCGTCACCGATCTCGGCATGGCCGGTGACGATCACGTCACGGCCGAGCCAGACGTGCTCGCCGAAGCGGATGTTGGCGCCGTACGGATTGATCCGCTGCCCCGTCTCAGCGTCCTCGAGCCGGTGCATGTCGTCGGTGGCGATGTAGACGTTGGCTGCCCAGAGCTGGTCGCGAGCAGCCACGATCGAACCGCCGTTGCGGGCATCGATCTGCGCGCGCGAGGTCGCGACGAGGCCACCGGAGAGGATCACCGCAGAGCCGCCGCCACAGTAGATCTCGCCCCAGACCATGCTCGTGTCCGGGCCGATGAAGATCGTCGGCGAGTCACCGCCGACCAGCAAGGCCTGCATCGAGGTGATGTCGGTCGCGACCACGATCAGCGCGTCGGAGAACGGGTAGAACCCGAGCAGGTCGATCAGCCGCTTGTCGAGCGGGAACCCGTCACGCAGGTAGAGCGCATTACCGCCCTCGTGCCACCACTCCGGCAACGGTCCAGTGATCTCGCTCAGCTCGAGCCCGGCAAGCACCTCCGGTGCGAGCCCGGCGGCGATGAGCCGCTCCCGATGTACGTCGGTGAGCGGCTCACCCCTGGTCCAGGACATGCCGGGAACCATAACCCGGCCCGCGCGATCACTTAGCTCGGGTGCATCCCGCTGGTCACGTTGAGCCAGGTTCCGGTGATCGCCCCGGCGCCGTCGGAGGCGAGGAAGGTCGCGGTGTCGGCGACCTCCTTCAGCCGCGGCGACCGCTTGGTCATCCGCATGCCGTCGAGGTTCGCCCGGATCCCGTCGAGAGCCTCCTCCGGGAGCCGCGTCCCGAGGACCCTCTCGAACTTCTCGGGGGTGAAGGTCTCGGTGATCCCGGCGGTCCAGATCCCCACGACGCGTACGCCGGAAGGGCCGACCTCCGCGGCCAGATCACGGACGAGCGCGTCGAGGGCACCGTCGGCGGCGCTGGTCCCGCCCATGCCGGGCGCCGAGCCGCGCGCGGAGCCGGAGTCGAGCGCGAGCACGACACCGCGGCCCTGGGCCACCATCTGTCGCGCGGCTGCGCGGGCGGTGTGGAAGGAGCCGACGATGCCGCGTACGACCGGCTGGGTGTAGTCGGCGGCCGAGATCTCCAGCAGCGCCTGCCCCTGGATGTCGCCGCGGTCGGCGACGTTGAACGAGATGTCGAGCGAGCCGGTCTCGGCGACGACCCGCTCCACGAAGGCGACCACGGCGGCCTCGTCGAGGATGTCGACCACCCCGTAGCCGGCCGCGCCGACCTCCGCGGCCCTGGCCGCGAGGGTGGCCTCGGTGCGGCCGGCGAGGTAGACCGTGGCACCCGCCTCGGCGAAGGCCTTCGCGGTCGTCGAGCCGATGTCGCCCGCACCGCCCCAGACGATGGCGGTGCGGTCCTGAAGCTGTGCGTTCACGATGTCTCCTGAGCTCATGTCGCGCACCTGGCGTGTGCGATCTGCCCGTTAGGACGTACGCCACCCCGCGCGCTCATCGGGTCAACCGAATCTTTTTCAGGTCAGCGCCTGAGGGAGCCCGAAGGCGGGGAAGAGATGCGGCTCGAAGGTGGTGATCTGGGCGAGCCTGCCGTCGACGACCCGGAGCACGTCGAGCGTCTGCGGGCGGTAGATCGTGGTCCCCGGGCGGCGTACATAGCCGGCGACCGCCGGCATCCGGTTGGCCCTCGCCGGGATGAACCGCCATTCGCCGAGGTAGGTCGGCGAGGACGGGTCGAGGTTGGGCAGCACGAACGACAGCAGCGCGTCCCGGGTGGTGAACCAGAACGGGTTCGGCGGCATGGTCAGCACGGCGTCGCTGGTCAGCAGATCGGCGATGCCCTCGCGCCAGTTGCTCGCCCCCGCCGCGATGTAGGCGTCGATGACCTTCCGCTCCTCCTCGGTCGGCCCCTCGGCGTGCCAGGTGGACCGGTCCTCGGGCAGGTGCCGGCGCAGCGCCGGCTTGGCCCGCTGCAGCAGCGAGTTGACCGTGGCGACACTGACCGAGAGCGCGGCCGCGGTGTCGGCGGCCGACCAGCCGAGCACCTCCCGGAAGACGAAGACCGCCCGCTGTTGCGGGGTCAGGTGCTGGATCGCGGTGAGGAAGACCAGCTCGATCGTCTCCCGTGCGACCGCCTCGTCCTCCGGACGCTCCGGCTCCAGCAGGGAGTCGGGGAACGGCTGGAGCCACTCGAGCAGCTCCGGGGGCTCGCCGGTGCCGTGGTCGAACCCCGGCAGCGGGGCGTACGTCCTGGGCCGCCGCTCGTTCCGGCGCAGGAAGTCGAGGCAGGTGTTGGTCGCGATCCGGTAGAGCCACGCCCGCATCGCCTCGGGGTCGGTCAGCTGGTCCCGCCGCTCCCAGGCCTTGACCAGGGTCTCCTGCACCAGGTCCTCGGCCTCGTCGAAGCTCGCCACCATCCGGTAGCAGTGCACCCTCAGCTCGCGCCGGTGCCTCTCGGCGGCATCCACGAACGGATCGCCCATCACGCTCATGTCTGGTGAGCGTAGGCCCTGACCGACACTCCCGACACGAATTTTGCAAGCAATGTCAAACCGGTGCAACGCAACTCATCCGCATGACGTACCACGTATGTGGGGCGGTCCTCCCAGGGTCCCGGCCGGTGCGCGAGTGAAGTGGGTCTCCCCGGCCGGGGCCCTGGTCCGTTCTCGGACTCGGGTCAGATGAGACCGCGGAGCTTCGGGAGGATCTCCTCGCCGTACAGCTTCAGGAACTTCGCCTGGTCCGGGCCCGGGGCGTGGAAGACCAGGTGGGTGAAGCCCATGTCGAGGTACTCCTTGATCCGGGCGACGTGCTCGTCGGGATCGGTCGACACGATGAAGCGCTTCGCGGTCGCCGAGGTCGGGAGCGCGTCGGCGAGACGCTGCATCTCGACCGGGTCCTCGACGGAGTGCTTCTGCTCGGGGGTGAGACCGAGAGCGCCCCAGAAGCGGGTGGCCTCCATCGCCTGCTCCAGGTCGTGGTCGAAGGAGACCTTGACCTCGATCATCATGTCCACGTCCGCCGGCTTGCGCTCGGAGAGCTCGATGCCGGTCCGTACGGCCGGGAGCAGCGTGTCGGTGTAGAGCTCGGCACCCTTGCCCGAGGTGGTGATGTAGCCGTCACCGGCACGGCCGGCGTACTTGGTGGCGGCCGGACCCGAACCCGCCAGGTAGATCGGGACCGGCGTGGACGGCTTGTCGTAGATGGTGGCCCGGTCGAGCTGGTAGTAGTCGCCCTCGAAGGTGACCCGGTCCTCGGACCAGAGCTTCTTGATCACCCGCACCGCCTCGCGGAAGCGCGCGAAGCGCACCTTGCCCTCGGGCCACTCGATGCCCAGCGGGGCCTCGTTCATCGCCTCACCGGTGCCCATCCCCAGCACCACGCGGTCGGGGAAGAGCGAGCCGAGGGTCGCGAAGGACTGCGCCACGATCGCCGGGTGGTAGCGGAACGTCGGGGTGAGCACCGAGGTGCCCATCACGATCCGCTCCGTGCGCGCTCCGAGCGCGCCCAGCCACGTCATCGCGAACGGCGCGTGGCCGCCGTCGTGCCGCCACGGCTGGAGATGGTCGGAGATGAAGACAGAGTCGAAACCCTGCTCCTCCGCCATCACGCCGTAGTTCAACAGCTCCGTGGGTGCGAACTGCTCGTTGGACGCCTTGTATCCGAACCTGATCTCCGTCACACGGTCACGGTAGCCTCCTCGGCATGAAGCTTGCGATGCCCTTGACGTACTTCGGGAACCCCCGCGACACCGCGGACCAGGTCGTCGGCCTGGAGAAGGCCGGACTCGACCAGCTCTGGGTCGCCGAGCCGTACGGCTTCGACGCGGTCTCCCTGCTCGGCTATCTGGCCGCGAAGACCGAAAGGGTCGAGCTCGGCGCCGGCATCCTCAACATCTACAGCCGTACGCCGGGAGCGCTGCTCCAGACCGCGGCCGGTCTCGACAACGTCTCCGGCGGCCGGGCCATCCTCGGCCTGGGCGCGAGCGGGCCTCAGGTCATCGAGGGCTTCCACGGGGTGGCGTACGACAAGCCGCTGACCCGCACCCGCGAGATCATCGCGCTGCTGCGCGCCGGGCTGCGTGGCGAGCGGCTGCAGAGCGACGGGCTCTACAAGATCCCGCTCCCGGCCGACCAGGGCACCGGCCTCGGCAAGCCGCTCAAGCTGCTCAACCGGCCCGAGCGCGCCGACACCCCGCTGTGGGTGGCCGCGCTCGGCGACAACAACGTCGCCATGACCGCCGAGGTCGCCGACGGCTGGCTGCCGTTCCAGTTCCTGCCCGACAAGGCCCGCGATGTCTGGGGCGACGCGATCGACAAGGGCCTGGCCAAGCGCTCCCCCGACCTGAAGCCCCTGGAGATCTCCGCCGGTGGCCTGCTCGCGATCACCGACGACCCCGACGAGGCCAAGCGCCACCGCGACACGATGCGCGGCCTGCTGGCGCTGTACGTCGGCGGCATGGGCGCCCGCGGCAAGAACTTCTACAACGACATGGCCGTGAAGTACGGCTTCGGCGACGCGGCCAAGAAGATCCAGGACCTCTACCTCGACGGCCACAAGCGCGACGCCGAGGCCGAGGTCCCCGAGGCCTGGCTCGAGGCCGGCAACCTGGTCGGGCCGGAGTCGTTCGTGAAGGAGCGGATCGCGGCGTTCAAGGAGGCCGGCGTGACCAGCCTCCAGGTGACCCCCGCCTTCGGCACCGACGGCCTCACCTCGATCGCCCAGGTCAAGGAGTGGCTGGCCTGATCTCCCCGGCCGGCCGTGTGAACTCGCTTACACCCACGGCCGGCCCAGCCCTCCCGATGTGACACTGCCCCCACGGGCATTGGTTGCATGGACGCATGTCTGAGCGGATCGTCAGCGCCATCACGGGACCCGTGACCAAGTGGGTCGTGCTCGGCTTCTGGCTGGTGATGCTGGTGCTGATGGGGCCGTTGACCGGCAAGCTGGGCGATGTCGAGTCCCACGACAACTCCGACTGGCTCCCGGCCAACGCGGAGTCGACCCGGGCGATCGACGAGCTCGCCAAGGTGCAGGACCCCGACGACCTGACCACGACGATCGTCTACCACCGCGAGGGTGGGCTGACGAAGTCCGACTACACCGCGATCGTGCTGCAGATCCCCGAGATCGCCTCGCTGGACGGGGTCACGAGCCAGGCGAATCCGCAATCGCAAAAAGATGGATCTCGACAGGCTCGATCACCGGTGATGCCGGCGATCGCCTACCCGACCGGGGAGAAGAAGGGGCAGAAACACGGCCTGGTCTCCGCCGACGGTGAGGTCGCCACGGTCTCGCTCGTGGTCAACTACGCCGACGAGGACCCGACCGCGCTGCTCGACCTGCGCGACGACCTTGTCGGTCTGACCGAGATCGAGGGCGTCGACGTCTACATCGGCGGCGCGGGCGGTTCCACGGCCGACCAGATGGAGGCCGGCGCCGGCATCGGCGGCGCGCTGCTCTACGCCGCCGCGGGCGTCGTCATCGTGATCCTGCTGATCACCTACCGCAGCCCGGTGCTGTGGTTCCTCCCGCTCGTCTCGGTGCTGGTCGCGCTGGTGGTCTCGATGGGCGTGGTCTACCTCTGCGCGAAGTACGCCGGCCTGACCCTCAACCAGATGAACCGAGCGATCCTCGACGTGCTCGTCTTCGGTGCCGGCACCGACTACGCGCTGCTGCTCATCGCCCGATATCGCGAGGAGCTGGGACGCCACGAGGACAGACACAAGGCCATGGCGGCAGCGCTGCGTGGGTCCGCTCCCGCGATCATCGCCTCGGCCGGCACCGTGACCGTCGGCATGCTCGGCCTGATGGTCGCCACCATGGGGTCGACGGCCAGCCTCGGCCCGGTCTGCGCGATCGGCATCGTCGCCGGGCTGGTCGTGATGCTGACCCTGCTTCCGGCTCTGCTGGTGATCACGGGTCGCTGGGTGTTCTGGCCGGTCAAGCCGGCGTACGGCACCAGCGGCGAGAAGACCGGCGGCATCTGGGCGCGGCTCGGCGGTTGGATCCGGAAGCGGCCCCGGGCGGTCTGGATCGGCACCGCCGCGGTGCTGCTGGCCTGCTGCGGCGGGCTCTCCATGCTCAACATCACCACCCTCGACAGCTCGGAGACCTACACCAAGGACTTCCCCTCGCTGATCGGCGACCGGGTCCTCGAGGAGCACGACCTCGGCGATCCCTCCAACCCGGTCCAGGTCGTCTCGGCCCCGGGCACCGAGAAGCAGGTCGTCGAGGCGCTCACGAAGGCCGGCTACGAGGGCGTCACCCCGGTCACCGACGGCACCCATGAGGTCGCGCTGACCGCGGTCCCGCTGGCCACCGACCCGATGTCGAAGGCGTCGTTCGACACCGTCGAGGACGTACGCAGCGTCGTCCACTCCGTCGACGGCGCCGACGCGCTGGCCACCGGCACCGCCGCGATCCAGCTCGACATGGCCTCGGCGACCGACCGGGACACCAAGGTCGTGATGCCGCTGGTGCTCGGGCTGGTGCTGATCATCCTGATGATCCTGCTGCGGTCGGTCCTCTCCCCGGTGCTGCTGATGGCCACCGTCGTGCTCAGCTTCGGCGCCGCGCTCGGCCTCTCGGCGATCATCTTCGACGCGATGGGGTTCGCCGGGCAGGGCCGCGAGTTCCCGCTGTTCGTCTTCGTCTTCCTGGTCGCGCTGGGCATCGACTACAACATCTTCCTGATGCACCGGGTCCGGGAGGAGGTCGTGGCGCACGGCGATACCCGGCGCGCCTCCCTGGTCGCGCTCTCGGCGACCGGTGGGGTCATCACCAGCGCGGGCATCGTCCTGGCCGCGACGTTCGCGGTGCTCACCACGCTGCCGCACGTGAGCTTCATCGAGATCGGCCTGGCGATCGCCCTCGGCGTACTCCTCGACACCCTCGTCGTCCGCTCCATCCTGGTCACCGCCATCAACCTCGACCTGGGCGACGTCATCTGGTGGCCGAGCAAGCTGGCCCGCGGACGAACGAGAGTTCGTCCGCCGCACCCGGCGGCCGTGCGGAGGCCGATAGCTCCGATGCAGCCCCACCACCAGTTCGATCGCCAGCTCGAGCACCAGCTCCGCCAGCCCCCACCGATGCGCGGTCCGCGACCTTCCCGGGACCTCCGGGGACACCCACCACAGCAGCGCCGGCCACGCGATCCTGGCCAGTACTGAGGCCCCGGCTGCGGAATCGGCGAAGTGTCTTTACGATGTGCCCTACGACTCGGGTCGCTCGGCCCGGTCGCTCCACTTCACTGACTGACATGCGGGGCGTTCGACATGGAGCCAGACGACCAGGACAAGACGAGACCGGGTCTGCGGCGGCCCACGCCGCCTCCGGCGCCTGAGCCGGCGAACCCCATCGACCCCGACGCGACCCGGATCCCCAGCGCGAGCCCCACCCCGCCACCTCCGCCGCCGCCCCCGCCCCCGTCGTCGCCCCCTCCGTCGTCGCCCCCGCCTGCTCGGCCGCCGACGGCACCGCCTCCGCCGCCACCCACGATGGCGATGCCGGCCGCACCGCCCAGCGGCTACGGGCCGCCTCCGGGACAGCCGCCGGTCGCGTACGCCTCGGGTTATGGGCTGCCGCCGCACCACCAACAGCCGAAGAAGAGCAACAAGGGGCTGCTGATCGGGCTGGGTGCCGCCGGCGCGGTGGTGCTCGTCGCGCTGCTCGGCACCGGGGCCTGGGCGTTCTTCAGCGGGCGTCTCGGGTTCGGCCCGCTGAGCGCCGAGGACAAGAAGGCGGTGACCGCGATCGCCGCGGACGCGCCGAAGCCTGCCTGGGCCTCGGCCGGGGACGCTAAGTGTGCCGCCGAGCAGCTGGTCAAGGACGAGCGCAGCGACGCCCTGCGCAAGGCCGGGCTGATCCAGATCTCCGGCGAGTCGGTGACCTACACCGGTGCGTGGCGGGGACCGCAGGCGACGACGTACGCCGAGGGCCTGCTCTCCTGCTCCGGTGACTGGAGCAAGGCGATCGGCAAGGAGTGGGCACTGACCGACACCGACTGCCTCGGCGACGTCGACGAGACCGCGATGGCCGGCCTGATCACCACCCAGGTCATGGAGGTCGAGGACGCCGGCGTCACGAAGCAGGCCGAGAAGGCGGTCGCCGCGCTCGATGAGTGCTACGTCAGCGACGAGCTCACCGCGCCGACCGCGAAGGCCACCCCCGCCGTGCTCGGCGTCGACTTCGCGGTCACGTCGCCGACCGTCGAAGGCAGCGAGGTGGTCGTGCAGGCGAAGTCCGCCGACTCCTCGGAGTGGGCACCCGTGACCGGCGGGAAGGTCAACATCCCCGTACGCGAAGGGGGCCAGGAGGGCTGCGCGACGTTCCAGGCCTCGATCAGCTACCCCTGGGGCACCACCAAGACCAGCGAGGGCGAGGCCTGCGGCAAGGCGAAGGACCGCCGGCTGTGGTGGACGAAGGACAAGAAGTGCGCCCAGCCGAAGTACGCCCCGTGCAGCTCCTGGACGCTCCACTACGAGGGCTACGAGCTCCTCTCCAGCGTCACGATCAAGCTGAAGCTCAACGGCGGAAACTGCCGGTCGGCCTCCGGATCGTGCTCGGACCGGGCCTTCGTCACCAAGCCGAGCGGCACCTGGACCAACTGGACCGCACCCAAGGGCTGGAAGGACCGGTTCACCGCCGAGGTCGACGGTCTCAAAGCCGTACTTCCTAACTAACGCCTTAACAATTGGTCTCGCCCGTGGCGTTGCCGCACGACGATCGTTAAGGGGACGCTAGGGTTTCGGCAGAGGTCGGGAATCGGGTAAAAAAATCAGGGCGAGGTTCTAAAGATGGTTGCGTTCCCCCAGGAAGGCGAACAGTTCGGTCGCTACGTGATCGAGCGGGTCCTGGGTCAAGGTGGCATGGGTGTCGTCTACCAGGCGAAGGACCCGGCACTGCGACGCAAGGTGGCGCTCAAGCTGGTGCTGCCCTCGCTCACGGTCGACAAGGACTTCATCACCCGCTTCGAGCGGGAAGCCAACATCCTGGCCAAGCTGCGCTCGCGCAACATCGTGCAGATCATCGAGTACGGCGAGGTCGAGGGCACCGTCTACCTCGTCACCGAGTACGTCCCCGATGGCGACCTGCACGGCTGGCTGAAGACCAAGGGGGCGCTGGAGACCGTCCAGGCGCTGCGCCTGGTCGGCGACGTCAGCGACGCCCTCTTCGACGCGCACCGCGCCGGCGTGGTCCACCGCGACGTCAAGCCGTCCAACGTGCTCCTGTGGGAGCGCCAGGAGGGCGAGCTCGTCCCCTACCTCACCGACTTCGGCATCGCGACCGAGGGTGACTCCAACGTGACCCGGGCCGGCTCGGTGGTGGGCTCGCTGCCCTACATGTCTCCCGAGCGTCACATGGGTGAGCAGGCGACCGCGGCGGGCGACATCTACGCCGCCGGCTGTCTGCTGTGGGCCTGCCTGACCGGCAAGGCCCCCTACACCGGCACCGACTTCGAGCTGATGAGCGCCCACATCAACAACCCGGTGCCGCGGCTGCCCGCCTCGACGCCTGGTGCCGACCTGATCAACCCGATCATCCAGCGGGCGCTGGCGAAGAAGCCGGAGAACCGCTTCCGGACCGCGGCCGAGCTCGCCAAGGCCCTCGACAAGGCCGCCGACCGACTCGAGGAGTCCGGTCTCGGCGGCGGTGTCATCGGCGGTGTCGCCGGAGCGACCGCCGCCGATCTCGGCTCCCGTCCCGGCGCCAGCTACGACACCACGTCCAGCGGGACCTCCGGGGGCGGCACTCCGGTGCCTGAGGCCGAGGCGCAGCCGACCATCGTCAAGCGCCCGGGCGAGGGCACTCCGCCGCCCGCTCCGCTCGCCAACGAGACCGACTCCACGGTCGTGCACAGCGGCAAGGGGCTGCCCCAGGTCGCTGCGGCCGCTGCCGGATCCGGTGACACCGGAGGCGGACAGCCTGAATGGCTGCCGTCTCACCACTCCACCGCCGGCCAGGGCGCCGGTGGCGACAAGAAGAAGCTCTACACCATCGTCGGCGGCGGAGTCGCCGCGGTTCTGCTCGTCGGCGTCGGCATCTTCACCCAGGGCTTCGGCATCTTCGGCCTCCACGGCGACGACGCCAAGGCGGCCGAGGCGATCGCCAGCGGCGTACCCAAGCCGGGGTGGGCATCCGAGGACCAGATGACCTGCGCGGCCGAGAGCCTGGTCGGGAAGGTTCCGGCCGGCGACCTGCGCTCCCACGGCGTCGTGGACGCCGGCGACGACTGGACCTACACCGGCGACTGGCCCGCCGACGACGCGATGAAGTTCACCCAGGGGCTCCTCGACTGCACCGAGTCCTGGTCGACCGAGATCGGCGACAACTGGAAGGTCGGCGACACCCGCTGCATGGAGAAGGAGGTCGACAAGACCTCCATGGCCGGCCTCCTCGCCGTCTCGGACCTCCTCAAGGACGGTGACACCGGCGCTGCCGGACCGGCCAGCGAGAAGGCCGTCAAGGCCCTCGACGAGTGCTACGTCAAGGCCGACGCGCTCGGCGCCAAAGTGACCCCCAAGGCTGCCTACATGCAGGTCGATTTCGACGTGCAGGACCCCACCGCTCCCGGCGGGCAGTCGGTGATCGCGATCGCCAAGAAGGGCAGCGGCAGCTTCGAGGAGCTCAAGGGATCCTCCTACGAGCTTCCCGTCACCGAGGGCGGCGTCCAGGGCTGCATCGCGGTCAAGACCACCGTCAGCTTCGCCTGGGGCACCGAGAAGGCCACCGACGCCGAGTCCTGCGGCAACGCCGAGGCGAAGAAGCTCACCTGGGAGAAGCTCGACAAGTGCACTGACAAGGTCTTCACGAAGCAGAAGATCGCGTGCAACACCTGGCAGCTCAACTTCGAGGGCTTCGAGGCAGGTAAGACGTTCAACGTGAAGCTCACCCGCAACGGCGGCAAGTGCTCGGACGCCAAGGGTGCGAAGTGCGTCTACCCCGGCACCGCCGCCGGCGACGGCATGGGCGCCGTCGTCCAGTGGTCCGGCCCGCAGGACTGGACCGACAAGTTCGTCGCCACGGCCCCCGGCGCGAGCGCCCAGATCGACAACTAGTTCGACAACTGGGCGGCGCCTACTAGGCTGCTCGTGATGAGCGAGCAGCCGACACCTCAGCAGATCCGCCGGGCCCTGGCCCGGGCCGAACGAGGCGCAGCCCTGGACGTCGCGGAGGCTTCGGCTCTCCTCGCGGCCGGTGGCGACGACCTGAAACGGCTGACCACGGCAGCGGCGAAGGTACGCGACGCCGGGCTGGTCGCGGCAGGACGACCCGAGACGGTGACCTACTCCCCGAAGGTCTTCATCCCGATCACCAAGCTGTGCCGGGACCGATGCCACTACTGCACGTTCGTGGAGACGCCGGGGCAAGCCGAACGCGAGGGCCGGGAGCCCTACCTGAGCCCCGACGAGATCCTCGAGATCGCCGCCGAGGGCGCGAAGCTCGGCTGCCTGGAGGCACTGTTCACCCTCGGGGACCGGCCCGAGGACCGGTGGCCCGAGGCGCGGGAGTGGCTCGAGAGCCGTGGCTATGAGTCGACCCTCGACTACGTACGGGCGATGGCGATCCGGGTGCTCGAGGAGACCGGGCTGCTCCCCCACCTCAACCCCGGGGTGATGTCGTGGGAGGAGATGAACCGGCTCAAGCCGGTCTCCCCCTCGATGGGGATGATGCTCGAGACCACGTCGCGACGGCTCTTCGAGACCAAGGGCGAGGCCCACTTCGGCTCGCCCGACAAGGACCCCGCGGTGCGGCTACGGGTACTCGAGGACGCCGGACGCCTCTCGATCCCGTTCACCAGCGGCCTCCTGGTCGGCATCGGCGAGACGCTCACCGAGCGCGCGGAGACGATCTTCGCGCTGCGGAAGGTGCACAAGGCGTACGCCGGGCTGCAGGAGATCATCGTGCAGAACTTCCGGGCGAAGCCGGCCACCGCGATGCGCCACGTCGACGACCTGGGCCTGGACGAGTATCTGGCCGCGATCGCGGTCACCCGGATCGTGCTCGGGCCGAAGGCTCGCGTGCAGGCGCCGCCCAACCTGGTCGACCTCGACGAGTGTCGGGCGCTGCTCGGTGCCGGGATCGACGACTGGGGCGGCGTCTCGCCGCTCACGCCCGACCACGTCAACCCCGAGCGCCCCTGGCCCTCGCTCGACTCCTTGCGCCAGGTCACCGCCGAGGCCGGCTTCGAGCTGAAGGCCCGGCTGACGGTCCACCCGGAGTACGTCGCCGGCACCCTGCGCGACGGCCAGTCCTGGATCGACCCGCGCGTCCTCTCCCATGTCGAGGCGCTCGCTGACGCCGACGGGCTGGCCCGCGACGGCGCCCGGCCCGAGGGCCACCCGTGGCAGGAGCCGGACGGCGGCTTCACCGCGGCCGGCCGGGTCGACCTGCACGCCTCCGTCGACACCGAGGGCCGCACCAACGACCGCCGCGACGACTTCGAGACGGTCTACGGCGACTGGGACGCGGTTCGGGAGGCGGCGACCTCGACCGGTGCGCCCGCCGTTCTCCATGCGGAGGGGCACGAGGCTCTGGCCGCTGCCGAGAGGGACCCCGGCAACCTCTCCGACGAGCACGCGCTGACCCTGATGACCGCCGAGGGTGACCTGCTGCGTCAGGTCACCAGGCTCGCCGACGACCTGCGCAAGCAGGTCAACGGCGACACCGTGACGTACGTCGTCAACCGCAACATCAACTTCACCAACGTCTGCTACGTCGGCTGCCGGTTCTGCGCCTTCGCGCAGCGACGGACCGACGCGGATGCGTACTCCCTCGATCTGGACCAGGTCGCCGACCGCGCCGAGGAGGCGTGGAACCTGGGTGCCACCGAGGTGTGCATGCAGGGCGGGATCGACCCCGAGCTCCCCTCGACGGCCTATTTCGACCTCGTCCAGGCCGTCAAGCAGCGGGTGCCGGAGATGCACGTGCACGCCTTCTCCCCGATGGAGATCGTCAACGGCACCTCCCGCACCGGGCTGTCCATCGAAGACTTCCTGATCAAGGTGCGCGAGGCCGGACTGGGCTCGCTCCCCGGCACCGCCGCGGAGATCCTCGACGACGAGGTCCGCTGGGTGCTGACCAAGGGCAAGCTGCCCGCGAAGACGTGGATCGAGATCGTCTCGACCGCCCACCGGGTGGGGATCCCGACGACGTCGACGATGATGTACGGCCACGTCGACAACCCGCGGCACTGGGTCGGTCACCTCCGCGTCCTCGCGGGCATCCAGGACCAGGCGCGCGAGCACGGCAACGCGGAGCTCACCGAGTTCGTGCCGCTCCCGTTCGTGCACACCAGCGCGCCGATCTACCTGGCCGGCGCGGCCCGCCCCGGCCCCACGATGCGCGACAACCTCGCCGTGCACGCGCTGGCCAGGATCATGCTCCACGGCCGCATCGACAACATCCAGACGTCCTGGGTCAAGCTCGGCGTCGACGGCACCAGGGCGATGCTCCAGGCCGGCGCCAACGACCTCGGCGGCACCCTGATGGAGGAGACCATCTCGCGGATGGCCGGCTCCGAGCACGGCTCAGCCAAGACCGTCGCCGAGCTCGAGGAGATCGGTATGGGCATCGATCGCCCGGTCACCGAACGGACCACGCTGTACGGGACGCGTTGAACCTACGGCAGGTGGAGCGGCGGCTCGTCGCGCCGTTCTACCTGAAGATGATGGGTTCGAACGTGACCTTCCTGGACAAGAGGAGATACCGAAAGCTGGTCCGCGTCGGACGGAAGGCGACGCACACGGAAGTGAGGGCGTTGCTGCGGGGCGGCTCGCTGACGGTCGATGCGTGGCACGAGGCTGCAGCTGAGTCGCCGGATCGGGCCGCCCTGCTGACCCACGTCACCGGCGTTGGTCCAGATCATCTGCACTGGCGACCAGTCGTGATGGGTGCCTGGCTCAGCCTTGCCTGCAGCCCCGATGAGGTCACCGACGACCTCCTGTTCTCGCTTGCCCGATGCGACGGCGACCTCACGGCTGCTCCCCTGTGCACCGCAGCCGTCCTGGTCGCCGACGACGCGGCAGTTGAGACGCTCAGGTCGAACCGCCTTCGGGCGGACGAGTACGAGGAAGACGCTGTGACGTTCCTCGACGCCGCGCTGGAACACCTCGGAGAGGTTCCGGTGAACCCGCCCGTCGACGGGATGCGGGAGCACTTCCAACAACTCGTCGATTTCGGCGTACGCCTTAAGCACGACCTCGCTCGATAGGCCAGGTCAGCGTCCCAGACGAACGATCGATACCGCCAGATCGACGAGCGATCGGGCGCGGCGTACGAGCGCCTCAGCCTTCGTATGACCGATGAGCGCGGTGCCGTACTCGACCTCGGCCTTCGCCGACCGGTCATATGACTGGCATTCCAGTCATATGACCGGCGTGCCAGTCATCGAGGTCACTCATGTCTCTATCGGGGAGTGGCCGGGCGGTATCGGAAAGGACTACCCTCTACGATCCTCGCTGAACTGTTCTCGAGGGAGTGAGATGTCCGACCCCACCGGCAGCACTGCTCAACAACAACCCAAACCGACAGAGCTCGCCAACGCCGCGGCCGAAGAGGCCCGTCGGCGTCGGCTCGGGCTGCCCCCGCTGCCACGGCGGCGGCGCGACCGCACCAAACCCGTACGTCTGGCGCTGCGCTGGATCGTGATCGTCAGTGCACTCGTGCTGGTCGCGTTCGGAGGCACCTCGGCATGGGCCTACCTCACCGGCAAGATCGGTCCGCTGCGTGGCGACGAGAAGGACATCGCGCGCACCCTGACCCTTGCCGGGGACACGCCTGCCTGGGCGGATCCCGAGCAGCTGAGCTGTGCGGCTGAGTCGATGGTCGGGGCCAGGGGCAGCGCCGGGCTCACCGAGGCCGGGGTGGTCACCAAGACCGGCGGCGGGTTCAGCTACAACGGCGAGTGGCCGTCCAGGCTGGGCCGGGAGTGGTACTCCGAGATCCTCGGCTGCGCCGACGGCGGCGCGAACGGCTGGAGCAAGCAGGTCGCCGGCGCCTGGACCCTGGAGAGTCCCCGCTGTCTGCGGGAGCTCGGCCGTCCGGCGATCGCCGGGGTCCTCGCGGTCACCAACCTGCGGCTCACCGACGAGGAGCTCGCGGCCAAGAACGTCGCCGCGATCACCGACCTGGACAGCTGCTACGCCCGCACCCCCGAGGCGCCGACCGTCGCCACTGCCGCGGGCTACCGCGAGGTCACGCTGAAGGTCACCGCCCCGGCGGTCACCTCCGGCATCGCCTCCATCGACGACGGCGCCACGCAGCCGACCGGGGGCAAGGACCCGGAGCTCACCTACACCCTGCCGGTCACCAAGGGCGGCACCGAGGCCTGCGTGCAGGCGACCACCAAGGTGACGTACGCCTGGGGCACGGTCCGCGCCGGCGAGCCGGCCAAGCTCTGCGGCAAGGCGGCCGCGGCCAGGATGGAATGGCACACCGTCGAGCGTTCGTGCCCGAAGGGGAAGCCGAAGTGCACCTACATGGCGGCCTACGTCGAGGGGTTGGCGGACAACCAGGCGATGACGGTCACCTACCGGCCGACGGGTGACTTCAAGTGCGCCGGCAAGAAGCCGACCTGCACGGTCAAGATCAAGGCCGACGCCAACGGAAAGGCCCGCACGCCCGGCCTCATGGTCACCGGTAAGAAGGGGAAGGTCGTGGCCAGCGCGGGCAGTCTGAAGGCCACATACACCGGCTCGTAGGCTGGTGGGCGTGCCTTCCGACCTCACCTTCGGCGCGACCCGCGGGCCCAGCCCCGACCCGGCTCGGCGCCCGCCGGCCCTGCCCCGCAAGCGCCGCCGGACCCTCGTCGACCTTCCCGGTGGGACGTACGCCGCCGGCGACTCGTTCGGCGAGGGCTACCAGGCCGACGGCGAAGGTCCGGTGCACCCGGTCGACCTGCCCGGCTTCCGGCTGGACGCGACGGCGGTCACCAACGAGGAGTTCGCCCGGTTCGTGAAAGCGACCGGCCACGTCACCACGGCCGAACGAGAGGGCTTCTCGGCCGTCTTCCACCTGGCCTTCGAGGGCTCACCGCGCGACATCCTCGGGCGCTCGCCCGAGGCACCCTGGTGGCTCGGCGTGCGCGCCGCCTCCTGGCGGGCGCCCGAGGGCCCCGGCTCCAACGTCGGGCGCCGCGGCAACCACCCGGTCGTGCACGTCTCCCACGACGACGCGCTGGCCTACTGCGACTGGGCCGGGACGAGGCTGCCCACCGAGGCCGAGTGGGAGTACGCCGCCCGCGGCGGTCACGCCGGCTCGCGGTTCCCGTGGGGCGACGACCTGGAGCAGGACGGCACCCACCATGCCAACGTCTGGCAGGGAGTCTTCCCCGACACCAACACCGCCGCCGACGGGTTCGTCACGACCGCGCCGGCGCGGACGTACGAGCCCAACGGCTTCGGCCTGTTCCAGATGATCGGCAACGTCTGGGAGTGGTGTGCGGACTGGTTCTCGCCGACCTACTACACCGAGCTCGTCGACGGGCTCGCCGCGGACCCACGCGGTCCCGCCGAGGGCCTGACCCGGGTCATGCGCGGCGGCTCCTACCTCTGCCACGACTCCTACTGCCACCGCTACCGGCTCTCGGCGCGCTCCAGCAGCCCGCCCGACTCGACCGCGGGCAACCTGGGGTTCCGCTGCGCGGCCGATCAGCCGGCCGATCAGCCGGCGGGGTAGAAGTCCTTCGGGCAGGTGTCACCGGCGCAGTCGGCGTACTTCTCGCTCAGCCCACGCAGCTCGGCCAGCTCATCGGCGTACTCGGGGAGCAGCGCGAGCGAGCGGATCTGGTAGGGGTCGTCGGCCAGGTTGTAGAGCTCTTCGCTGCCGTCGGAGAAGCGGGCGTAGGTCCAGTCACCGAAGCGGATCCCTGAGTAGATCTGCCTGGAGCCGTCGTTGACCCGCCAGGCGGAGAGCGGGATCACCCGGTTCTGCGCGGGGGCGTCGAGCCACGGCATGATGTTGACGCCGTCCTGCGGCCGCCCCGGTTCGGCGCCGGCGACCGCCATGATCGTGGTGGCGATATCGGGGTTGCCGACCCCCGTGGCCAGGGACCGGCCGGCAGGGATGCCCGGGCCGCGCAGGATCACCGGGATCCGCTGCGTCTCTCGGTAGTGCATCAGCTTGCCGTTGATGTTGTGGCCGCCGGTGGTGTAGCCGTTGTCGGAGGTGAAGATGATGATGGTGTCGTCGAGCTGGCCGGTCTCCTGCAGACGGAGTACGTGGCTGGCGACCGCGCGGTCGAGCGCCTGGACGGCCTCGACCCGCTGCTCGTGCGCGATCCGCAGCTCGGCGCGGCCCTGCGCGTCGAAGTGCTTGCGGGAGGCCGAGATCCGCGGCGCATCGGTCGGGGTGCGGAACATGTAGGGAGTGTCCGGCAGCTCGAGACCGTCGAAGGAGTGCTTGTCCTCGTCCGCCGGCCTGGTCGTGCTGGTGCCCTCCGGGTCGCCCGGCTCATCGGGACCACCGTGGTGCGGCGCCACGTAGTTCAGCCACATGTACCACGGCTTGTCGGCGCGCTCGGGCGCCGAGATCATCTCGTTGGCCTGGTCCCGCATGACGTACGTCGTGTAGCGGTTGTAGGTCGTGAGCTTGCCGTTGTGGTTGACCCGCGGCCGGATGAAGTTGTAGGTCGACATGTCGGTCGTCGCCCGCCAGTCGGTCCATCCGGGCGGCACGTCCTTGGCGGTCCCGTCGAGGCCGTAGCCGTTCAGGTATTTGCCGGTGAAGAGGGTGTCGTAGCCGGCGTCCTGCAGCGCCTCGGGCAGCGTGCCGGTGTGGTCCATCGCCTGGTAGCCACCGCGTTCGCCGTTGATCGTCACGGTGTGGTGGTTCTGGCTGTACTGCCCGGTCAGCAGCGAGGCACGGGCCGGCACGCAGATCGGCGTGGGAGCGATCGCCTCGGTCAGCGAGGTGCCCTGCGCGGCCAGGAGATGGCGCGTGTGGGGCATGAACTCGAGGTCCTCGTAGGCGAGGTCGTCGGCCGTGATCATCAGGATGTTGGGCTGGGTGGAGTCGGGCGTCCATTCGGGCGTCGCCGTCGGCGTCGAGGGCACCACGCCGTCGTTGTCGCCTCGCGCGAAGGCGTTCCCGGCCAGAGACCCCAAGGACCCCAGCGGACCGGCCGATTCAGGCATTGCGCCGAGCGCGATCGAGGTGCCGGCGAGCACGGCAACGGCCGCCACCGCCAATCGGGCGCGAGGCGCCATCTGGTCTGCTCCCTCGGTCGATCCCCGCGTCGTGTGTTTCCGTCCGGTTCCACTCCCTACCGGACCGGGTTAACGTTACCGAAGGGGGCCTCGATGACCCCAATGCCGGCTGATCAGGAGACTCAAGTGAGCGAATCGCGCGAGAACTACGGCGACTACAGTGTCGACGACGAGAACCAGATCACTGGCGAGGACGCGCTCTCCGGGGACGTTCTCGAAGGTGAGGTGCGCGACGAGCTCGACCACGGCATCGTCACCGCCGACCGCTACTCCACCGACTACGGCAACACGCCCTGGGAGGAGGAGCACCGTGAGTGCATCGACCAGCGCGTCCACCAGGAGGTGCCGGAGACGGATCCCTACGCGGTCGAGTACGACGATTCCGAGGAGAGCGACGACCCCGACGGGCGCGAGGTCGGCAACAAGCGAGCGGGGCGGCTGGTCGACCCCGACCGCGGCGAGGGCGAGGACACGGAGTCCGACCTCTACGGGATCGATGCCGGCATCGACGGCGCCGGCGCCTCCGCCGAGGAGGCCGCGATGCACATCATCGACGACGAGGAGAGCGACGAAGACAGCGACGAGGACGGCTACCGCTAAGCGGTGAGGTCGTCGACCTCGAGCACGAGCTCGACCTCGAACCCCTCGGAGCTCTCCAGATAGAGCGCGGTGTGCTCGTCGCCGCCGGCGTGCGGGTAGCGGTCGGCGTACATCTCGTGCCAGCCGTGCTCGGTGGAGGCCGCCCGCATCCTGTCGAGCACCTCCCGGCTCTCGACGGTGAACGCGATGTGGTTCACGCCTGGCCGGAGCCGGTCCTGCGTGCCGTGCTGGTCGGTGGAGTGCTCCAGGAAGACGTACGTCCCGTCCGCTGCCTCCCAGAAGTGACCCTTCTCCCCGGCCTCCCAGCCGAGCTCGCCGAAGAGCCACCCCCACTCCCCCGAGGCGGTCTCGAAGTCGTCGACCCAGAGGTCCCAGTGATGGATCGCCCGCATACGCTGAGGTTACAACCTGTTTCTCACCTGGGAACGCGGATGGCAGGATCGGGGCGTGAGTGATCTCAAGACCTTCATCGCCGGGCTGCCCAAGGCCGAGCTGCACGTCCACCACGTCGGGTCGGCATCGCCGCGGATCGTCTCGGAGCTGGCTGCGCGGCATCCGGGGACGGTGCCGGCGGACGTCGAGCTGCTGCGGGACTACTTCACATTCAGCGACTTCGCGCACTTCATCGAGGTCTACCTCTCGGTCGTCGACCTGGTCCGCACGCCGGAGGACATCCGCTACCTGACCTACGAGATCGCGCGCGACCTCGCGCAGACCCAGCAGGTCCGCTACGCCGAGCTGACCTGCACCCCCTACACCTCCGTACGCCCCGACCTGGCCGAGCGGCCGGCCGGGACCGGGCACGCCGGCATGGCGATCGAGGCCTACACCGAGGCGCTCGAGGACGCCCGGGTGGCGGCCGAGCGTGACTTCGGGATCGCGCTCCGCTGGATCTACGACATCCCGGGCGAGGCGGGGATCCCGGCGGCCGACGCGACGCTGGCGTACGCCGTCGACCACGGCCCCGAGACGCTCGTCGGGTTCGGGCTCGGTGGGCCCGAGGTGGGTGTTCCCCGGCCGCAGTTCGAGAGGCACTTCGACGCGGCTCGCGCGGCGGGGCTCCGGTCTTTGCCGCACGCCGGCGAGACCACCGGGCCGCAGACGATCTGGGACGCGGTGACCGTGCTGAAGGCCGAGCGGATCGGCCACGGCACCTCGGCGGCCCAGGACCCGGCCCTGCTCGCCCACCTCGCCGAGCACCGGATCCCGCTCGAGGTCTGCCCCTCGTCCAACGTCGCCACCGGCGCGGTCGCGACGATCGAGGAGCACCCGCTGAAGACGTTCGTCGACGCCGGTGTGACCGTCACGATCAACTCCGACGACCCGCCGATGTTCGCGACCACGCTCAACCGGGAGTACGAGATCGCGACCGACCTCCTCGGCCTCGACACCGCCGGCATCGCCGATCTCGCCCGTGCCGCGGTCGACGTCTCCTATGCACCCGACGACGTCAAGGCCCGGCTGCGGGACGAGATCGACGCGTACGCCACGCCTTAAGCGCTTGACGCGGCTCGGACCCGCCCGTTTGCTGGACGCCATGGGCGAACTGACACTGGCGGTCAACGGGATCGAACTGTGCGTCGATACCTTCGGGAGCCCGGCGGACCCGCCGATCCTGCTCGTCGGTGGGATGAGCGCCTCGATGGACTACTGGGAGGACGACTTCTGCCAGGCGCTGGCCGTGGGCCGGAGGTTCGTGATCCGCTACGACCACCGCGACACCGGCCGCTCGACGACCTGGCCACCGGGAGAGCCCGGCTACACCGGGCGCGACATGATCGCGGACATCCCGGCCCTGCTCGACGCCTTCGGCCTGGACAAGGGCCATATCTTCGGGATCTCGATGGGCGGGGCGCTGGCCCAGTGTGCGGCAGTGCTCCATCCGGAGCGGGTCGAGACGCTGATCCTCAACGAGACCTCACCGGCCTTCGACGGCGTACCCGACCTACCGCCCATCGGTGAGGAGCTGGCCGACTTCTTCGCGGCGGCGGCGAAGAGCACGGTGCCCGATCCCGACGACCACGAGGCCCTGGTGGCGATGCTGGTCGAGGACCAGCGGGCGTTCGTACCCGAGCGCTTCGACGAGGCCCGGATGCGGGCCGTGGTCGAGCGAGCCGTACGCCGCACCCCGGACATGCGGCCGAGCCTCGCCAACCATCACGCGATGAGCGACGGCGACCCGGTCGAGGCGACCCTGGCCGACATCGTCGCCCCGACCCTGGTCGTCCACGGCACCCGTGACCCGCTCTTCCCGATCGGTCACGCCGAGATCCTCGCCCGCGACATCCCGGACGCGACGCTCCTCGTCCTCGACGGCGTCGGCCACGAGCCACCCCCGCCCTACACCTGGGACACGGTCATCCCGGCAATCCTCGACCACACCAGTCGTTGAGGAAGTCCTACTGCTGGATCGTGTCGGCCGCCGCTTAAAGGAGCCGCTCGACCGCCGCGATCGCCGCAGTGAGATATGCGTCGATGACCGCACGATCTTCAGGTGACAGCCCGCGATCGAGATCGTCCAGGGCAAGAAACATCGGCATCAGCTGACCGAGGATGTCCGCGCGACCGGAGTCGGTGACCACGACGTGGGTCCGGCGGCGATCGTCTTGATCTGGTTCACGCCGGACGTGGCCGCGTGAGGCGAGTCGGTCGACGATCCCGGAGGCTGCTGCCGAGCTCACGCCCAGCTGGCGGGCCAGGTCGCTCGGCCCGATCGGCTCGCGGGTGATCAGTTTCATCGCAGAGAGCTCATGGTGATTCAAGTCGGCGCGACGAGCCACCGCCGGCGCCGACTGCTGCGCGACGTCGAGCAGTCGCCGAAGCAGCTGCAGCGTGGATGTGCCCATGGCCTCGGCTACCTGCCCAGGCGAGGGCTTCACCTGAGGGTCGTTCGAGTCGTCGCCTTGGATTTATCTCACCAACTTACTAAGTTTCTTTCATACTTCCGCTTCAAGTCTACCTAGGAGGACGCACGTGCCGTCCCTTTCCTCGCGTCGAGCACCGGCCACCCGCCGGCTGTTGCGACCATCCCTGGCCGCCGCGGTCTCGCTCGTCGCGCTCGTTCTCTCCGGCCTCTTGATCGGCGCTGTCGGGGAGGCAGAACGCACACCTTCGGCGACCGACAACCTCCCGGATGGCTACGACTCCAGCACCGTCGCAGAACTCGCTGACGAGTTCGGGGCCGACGACTCCGCAGTTGCGATCGTGCTGTTCACCGCCGACGACGGCAAGCTGTCCACCGAGACGGTCGAGGGCGAGCTCACGGCACTGTATGGCGAGGTCGTGGCGTCGGAGAGTCCGCAACAAGGTGACAGCGGCCAACCCGCCCAGCAGCAACCGCTTCAAGTCAGCGAGGACGCCACGGCTGCCCTGGGCGTGGTGCCGATCGGGACCGAGGGCGCGAGCGAGACCGCCGACGCGATCGAGCGGATCCGCGAACTTCTCGACGACCAGACACCCGACGGCGTCAACGCTCAGGTCACCGGTCCTGCTGCGGTCCAGGCCGACCTCGCCGGGGTCTTCGAGGGTGCCGACGTCACCCTGCTCGCCGCCACCGCCGTGATCGTCGCGCTGCTGCTGATCATCACCTACCGCAGCCCATTGCTATGGATCGTTCCGCTGTTGGTGGTCGGGCTCGCCGACCAGGTGGCCGCCGTCTCGGCCACCCATGTTCTCGCGACGTTCGGTGTCGCCTGGGACGAGTCGACCATCGGGATCCTGAGCGTCCTCGTCTTCGGCGCCGGCACCGACTACGCGCTGCTGCTGATCAGCCGCTACCGCGACGAGCTGCGAGTTCAACAGGATCGTTACGTCGCGATGGCCACCGCCGTGCGCGGTACGCTCGAAGCGGTGCTGGCCAGTGCCACGACGGTCACGCTCGGCCTGCTGACCCTGCTGCTCTCGGTGGTACCGACCACCCGCGGCCTCGGACTGGCGTGCGCAGTCGGCGTGGTGATCGCGGCATCGTACGCATTGATCGTGCTGCCCTGCACTCTTGTGCTTTTCGGGCGGTGGGTGTTTTGGCCGCTGGTCCCGCGAGTCGGCCAGGAGCCGCTGGTCGAATCGCGCACTTCTGCGTGGCACCGGCTGGGTACCACCGTCTCCCGACGTCCCCGCGGCTTCGCCCTGGGCGCGGTCGGCGTGGTCGCACTGCTGGGCTTCTCCGTCACCCAGATCGAGCAAGGACTACCTACCTCCGAGCAGTTCCTCGACACGCCGGAGTCGATCAGCGCCGCCGCCCGCCTCGGCGAGTCCTTTCCCGCCGGCACCGTCGACCCCGCCACCGTCATCACCGGCAGCGATCCCGGCGAGGTGACAACCGCGATCGAGCAGGGCGACGACGTGGTATCCGTGCGCATCACAGGGCAGAACGACGACCTCACCCGGCTCGCCGTGGTCTTCGCCGCCGCGAGCAACACGGCGGCAGCCGAGGCCGCCGTCGTCGACCTTCGTGACCGGCTCGACGGCTTCGACGACACCTGGGTCGGCGGCACCGAGGCGCAGTCGGTCGACGAGCGCGACGCCGCGGAGCGCGATCGGGCGCTGCTGATCCCGCTGATCCTCGGCTTGGTCATCATCGGCCTGGTGCTGCTGCTGCGATCGATCGTCGCTCCGCTGCTGCTGGTGGCCACTGTGGTCGGCACCTTCTTTGCCGCCCTCGGCACATCGTGGTGGATCTACACCGGTGTCTTCGGGTTCTCTGCGATCGACGTCGGCGTGCCGCTCCTGGCGTTCCTGTTCCTGGTCGCGCTCGGGGTGGACTACAACATCTTCCTCATCACCCGGGCGCTGGAAGAGTCGCGGGCGCACGGGCTCCGCGACGGCATGCTCCGCGGTCTCACAGCGACCGGCGGCGTGATCACCAGCGCGGGCATCCTGCTGGCGGCGGTCTTCGCCGTGCTCGGCGTGCTCCCGTTGGTGGTGCTTGCCCAGCTCGGCATCGTCATCTTCGTGGGCGTGCTGCTCGACACGCTGCTCGTGCGCACCGTGCTGGTGCCCGCCCTGTCGCTGTGGCTTGGCCCGGCGTTCTGGTGGCCGCGCCGAGCTGGTGCGATCACGGGCGAGCGCGATGGAGCTGCGTGATTGACCGGCTTGATTGACCGGTAGGGCGCAGTGCGCCCTACCGGTCAATCACCCGGGGGCGGTTTCGGTGGCGAGGGTTCCGCGCCTGAGCTACTC
>NZ_JBHVGB010000066.1:0-27595 GCF_042801335.1 Nocardioides sp. NPDC057577
TTGTTTTCCGGCCCTAGGCGCTGCGGTGGACGATCCGGCCACCGACGGTGGTCAGCACGACCCCGCCGTGGGCAATCGCGGCGAGATCCCCGACCGAGGCCCGGAGCGGGTCGATGTCGAGCACGGCGAGGTCGCCGCGTGATCCGGGAGCGACCGTGGGCTGACCGTCGACCGACGCCGCCAACGCCTCCTGGACGGTAAGTGCCTGCTCCGGGTGCCACGGCTCCTTGCCGTCGCGCGAGCGACCGACGGCGGCAGCGATGGCCAGCCACGGGTCGAGGGGCGCAACCGGAGCATCCGACCCGAGCGCGATCCGCACTCCCTCGTCGAGCATCCAGCGGGTCGCGAAGCAGCGGTCCTCCCGCCCGGGCCAGAGGTTCTCGGTCATCTCGCGGTCGTCGAGGATGTGCGCCGGCTGCACGGATGCGGTGATCCCGAGCCGCGCCATCAGCGGCAGATCCTCGCGTCGTACGAGCTGGGCGTGCTCGATGCTCCCGCGCGCCCCCGTCATCTCGTACGCCGCCAGTGCCTCCGACACCGCCCGGTCACCGATCGCGTGCGTGGCCACCTCGAGGCCGGCGGCGTGCGCCTTCCTCAGGAGCCCGTGCAGCTCGTCCGGTGACTGGTTCGGCGCTCCGCAGCTGTCCGGGTCGTCGGCGTACGGGTCACAGCACCACGCCGTCCGTGTGCCCAGCGAGCCGTCGCTGATGATCTTGAGCGGTCCCATCGTCAGCCGGTCCTCACCCGCGATCAGCGGGTCCCCCGTACGCCGCCCCTCGGCGATCGCCTCGTCCAGCTGGTCGGCGTACGTCGCGACCCGGACGCGCAGAAGGTCGCAGCCGTAGGCCCACCTCCACCGCCAGTCCTCGAGCCGGACGCCGACCTCGAAGTCGGTCATCCCGACCACGCCGAGAGCTGCGGTCCGGGTCAGCATCCGGCGGTAGGCCGCCGGGGTGCTCCCGCCGGTCTCGAAGAGCTCGGCGACCCGCGGATAGGCCTGGTACCACTCCGTCTCCTGCACCATGTCCTCGCGGCGCGGCAGGTCCACGGCGTCGAGCGCGGCGGTGTTCAGCCAGGCGTGGTGGAAGTCGTGGTTGACCAGGATCGCGGGGATGCCGCCGGTGACCGAGTCGAGCTCGGAGACGGTGCCCCAGCGGTCCCAGGTGCCGGCCGAGTGGCCCATCCCGACGATCGCCTCGCCCGGCTCACCCTGCTCATCGAGGGCGCGCGCGGCCGCGGCGACGCGCGCCAGCGCCTCGGCGGGCGAACGGGTCCCGTGCAGGTCCAGCCTGCTGGCCCGCAGGGTCCACTGAGCGAGGTGGGTATGGGCGTCCCACAGACCCGGCATGACCCAGCGGCCGCCCGCGTCGTACGCCTCGACACCATCCGGTCGGGACAGGCGCTCTCCGACCGCCGAGACGACACCGTCGACGACGAGCACGTCGACCACCCCGGCGGGCACGTCCGCCCGAGGTGAGAGGGGAACGATGCGTACGTTCCGGAGGAGAAGGTCGGGCATGAGCAGACGATAAGGATTCTGCCCATGCCCGAGCCAATCAGAAACCGGCCGGGCTCAGCGGCGCTTGAAGATTCCCCTGACGAGCTCCCTGGCGGCGGTCCGCGCGGCCTGCTTGAAGGCCGTCGACTTCACCACGGTCTCGATCACCGAGTCGTCGTCGTCCTTCGACCGCGATCGCGAACCCGAGGACTTCTTCGAAGCCGTCTTCTGGGCAGCCTTCTGCGCGGCCTTCTCCTCGGCCTCGGCCTTCGCGGCGGCCGCCGCCGCGTCCGTCTTCGCCTTGAGCTGGTCGGCGGCGGACTCGACGTCGACGGCCGCGGTGTACTTCGCCGCCAGCGGGGAGGCCGCCACGGCAGCCGTCATGGCCGCCGCTTCCGCCGGACCCATCAGCGACTCGGGTGCGCGCAGCCGCGTCCAGGCGACCGGCGTCGGTGCGCCGCGCTCGTTCATGACGGTCACGATCGCCTCGCCGATCCCGAGCGTCTGGATGACCGCCCCAAGGTCGTCGTAGGAGGAGGTCGGGTAGGTGTTGACGCTGGCCTTGAGTGCCTTGGCGTCGTTGGGCGTGGCGACCCGCAGCTGGTGCTGGATGCGCGAGCCGAGCTGACCGAGCACGTCGTCGGGGACGTCGGTCGGCTTCTGGGTGACGAAGAAGACTCCGACGCCCTTGGAGCGGATCAGCCGGACCGTGTTGGTGATCTGGTCGAGGAACGCGTCGGAGGCGTCGTTGAAGAGCAGGTGCGCCTCGTCGAAGAAGAAGACCAGCTTGGGCTTGTCGACGTCACCGACCTCGGGCAGCGCCCGGAACAGCTCGGCGAGCAGCCACATCAGGAAGGTCGAGAAGATCGCCGGCCGGTCCTGCAGGTTGGGCAGCTCGAGCAGCGAGATGATCCCGGCGTCCCCGTCGTTGCGGACGAAGTCCGTGACGGCGAACGCCGGCTCGCCGAAGAACTCGTCCGCGCCCTGGTCGGCGAAGGCGATGAGCGTACGCAGGATCACCCCTGTCGTCGCCGACGAGAGACCGCCCAGACCCTTGAGATCGGCCTTGCCCTCGTCGGAGACCAGCCACTGCAGCACCGCCCGCAGGTCGTCGAGCCCGACCAGCTTCAGGCCGGCCTTCTCGGCGTAGTGGAAGACGAGACCGAGCGAGGACTCCTGGGTCTCGTTGAGATCCAGGACCTTGGAGAGGAGCGTCGGACCGAAGGCGTCGACCGTGACCCGGACCGGGATGCCGGTGCCCTCGCCGCCCAGCGCGAAGTATTCGACCGGGAACCCGCGCGCCTGCCAGGCCTGCCCGACGGAGGCTGCCCGCGCGGTCAGCTTCTCGCTCGACACACCCGGCGCGGCCAGACCGGATAGGTCGCCCTTGATGTCGGCCGCGAACACCGGGACCCCCGCTGCGGAGAGCTGCTCGGCCAGCAGCTGCAGGGTCTTCGTCTTTCCCGTGCCGGTCGCGCCGGCGACCAGCCCATGCCGGTTCAACATCCCCAGTGGAATGCGAATCGGCGTCTCCAACAACGTCTCAGCGTCCGCCATCAGGCCCCCGAGCTCGAGGGCGGAACCCTCGAATTGGTAGCCGGGCCCGACCGCTTCTGAGAGAGCAGCAGCATCCGTCATGGGCCGACTCTATGTTGGGTTTTGCCCCGAGGGCGATACAGTCACGAGGGTGATCTTCAAGCGTGTCGGCGACTCTCGCCCCTACCCTGACCATGGTCTGACGACCAAGGGGTGGGCCGCGCTGCCTCCTCGGACGGTCCGCCTCGACGAGCTGGTGACCACGAAGGACACCCTCCAGCTGGTGGCGCTGCTCAACGAGGACTCGACGTTCTTCGGCGACCTCTTCGCCCACGTCGTGGAGTGGAACGGCGAGCTCTATCTCGAAGACGGGCTTCACCGGGCGCTCCGCGCGGCGCTCCAGCAGCGCAACGTGCTGCACGCCCGCGTGCACAGCCTCGGCTAGGGAGTTCCGAGCGGTTAGGCTCGGCGTCATGCTCGATTCGGCCCTCACGGGACTTCGTACGTTCATCATCCTCGCCATCCTCGCCGCCGCGGTCGCTCTGGCCGGGGCCTGGGGATGGAAGGCGATGACCGCACCCTTCCCGCAGAAGGTCGATGTCGGGCCGTGCGTGGACGCGCCGGTCAAGAAGGGCTCCGAGGTCTACCCGTCGCAGGTGGTCGTGACCGTGCTCAACGCGAGCACGCGGTCTGGGCTGGCCACCCGGGCGATGACGGACCTCGTCGACGCGGGCTTCGTCAAGGGGTCCACCGGCAACGCGCCCAGCGGCACCAAGCTGAGGACCGTCGAGGTGTGGACGCCCGACAAGAACGCTCCCTCCGCCGCGCTCGTCGCGAGCTGGCTCGGCGACGCGAAGATCGTCGAGACCAAGTCCGACCGCCCGGGCATCGTGGTCGTCACCGGCGAGAACTTCCCCGAGGTCACCGGCGGCGACAAGACCGTCACCGCCAAGGCGGACGCCACGATCTGCAGCCCACCGGTCGAGTAGGGCGAGCCCAGATCAGCGCAGCCAGCCTGCGAGCCGTCCCTTCCGGCTGACCAGCTCGAGGCGCCGTTCGGCGAGCTCACGCTGGTGGCGGGGTACGACGACCAGGACGACGTCGCGGGAGCGGAGGACCGTGGTGCTCTCCGGAACCATGGTCCGTCCGTCGCGGATCAGCAGCGACACCGACGACCCCGTGGGCAGCCGGAGCTCACTGACCTCGACGCCGTGCAGGCGGGACTCTCGCGGGATCCGGAGCTGGATCAGGTCTGCCGCGATCTGCTCCAGCGGAGCGACGTCGAGGTCGAGCGAGCGCGGGTCGTTGGGGCGGGCGACCCCGAGCACCCGGGCGACCCACGGCAGGGTCGGGCCGGTCAGCAGCGTGTAGACGACGACCATCACGAAGACCAGGTCGAAGAGCTCCTCGGCCCCGTCGACGCCCTCGGCGAGCGGGATGGTGGTGAGCACGACCGGCACCGCGCCACGCAACCCCGCCCAGGAGACGAAGGCGGTCTCGCGCCACGTCATCCGGGAGACCACGGTGCTGACCAGCACGGAGGCGGGCCGGGCGATGAAGGTCAGGATCAGGCCGGCGACGAGCGCGAGGCCGATCGTCTGGAGGTCGATGCGCCCCGGGGACAGCAGCAGCCCGAGCATCACGAAGAGCCCGATCTGGGCCAGCCAGGCGACGCCCTCGGCGAAGGACCTGGTGGCACCGCGGTGCGGGAGCTCGGAGTTGCCGAGAATGAGCGCGGCCACGTAGATCGCCGCGAACCCGGACCCGTGCAGCCACGTCGCTCCGCCGTAGGCCAGGAAGGCCAGCGTCATCACCGCCAGCGGGTAGAGCCCGGCGGAGGGCAGCGCGGCCCTCCGCATCAGCCATGCCCCACCGAAGCCGACGACCAGGCCGACCATGAGGCCCAGCAAGAGCTCGCCCAGCACGATCCCGGCGACGACGACCGGATGCTGCTCGGCGATCGCACCGCTGGCGATCAGCGTCACGATCACCACGGTCGGGGCGTCGTTGAGCCCCGATTCCGCCTCGAGGACACCGGTCAGCCTCTTGGGCAGCGGCACGACCCGTAGCACCGAGAACACCGCAGCCGCGTCGGTCGGCGAGGTCACCGCCCCCAGCAGGAACGCCAGCTGCCAGGGCAGCCCGAGCAGGTAGTGCGCCCCCACCGCGACGATCCCGATCGAGATCACGACCCCGACCGTGGCCAGCATCAGCCCGAGGCCGAAGGCGGGACGTACGTCCTTCCACGATGTCGTCAGACCACCTTCGGCCAGGATCAGCGCCAGCGCTCCGAAGCCGACCGCGTGCGCGAGGGCGGCGTCGTCGAACCGGATCCCGAGCACCGACTCACCGAGCAGGACGCCCATCAGCAGGTAGATCAGCAGCGACGGGAGCCCGGCCTTCGTCGACATCCGCACCGCGAGGATCGCCAGGAGCGTGACCACAGAGCCGACCAGCACGAACAGGTCGAACTGATGGACGTCGAAGCTCATGTTCGCCGGGCCCCCCTCCGACCTCTGGGACTGCATCCTAATGTTTGGTTCCATGGACCGCTTGACTGTCGCCCAACGCGCGAACGTGCCTCCCTTTCACGTGATGGACATGCTCGAACGAGCGGCTCAGCGACAGCGGACGTACGGCGATCTCATCTCGCTCACCTCGGGGCAGCCGTCCACGGGGGCGCCGCAGGCGGTCAGCGCCGAGGCGGTGCGGCTGCTGCAGAGCGGTGATCCGCTGGGCTATACGCCGGCGACGGGGATCCTGGAGCTGCGCCAGGCGATCGCGGGGCACCATCGGGCGTGGCACGGGATCGACGTCTCCCCCGACGACGTCGTCGTGACCACGGGCGCGAGCGGCGGCTTCCTGGCGACGTTCCTGGCGGCCTTCGACACCGGGGACCGCGTGGCGATGGCCCGGCCGTCCTACCCCTGCTACCGCAACGTGCTGGCGGCCCTCGGGTGCGAGGTCGTGGAGATCCCGACCGGTGCGGCCGAGCGCTTCCAGCCGACGGTGGAGCAGGTGCGGGAGCTCCACGAACGTGTCGGACTGAAGGGGCTCGTGGTGGCCAGCCCTGCCAACCCGACCGGCACGATGCTGCTACCCGAGGAGCTGGCCGCGCTGGCTCGCTACTGCGAGGAGGCCGGGATCCAGCTGATCTCGGACGAGATCTACCACGGGCTGACCTACGGTGGCGACAGCAGCCGTGGCCGCAGCGCCTGGGAGACCTCACGCGACGCAGTCGTCTTCGGCTCGTTCTCGAAGTACTTCTCGATGACCGGATGGCGCATCGGCTGGCTGCTCGCGCCCACCCATCTGCGACGCGCGATCGACGTCCTGGTCGGCAACTTCACCATCTGCCCGCCGACCCTTGCCCAGCATGCCGCGGTGGCGGCCTTCACCCCGGATGCGTACGCCGAGCTCGACGGTCACGTGACCCGCTACGCGACGAACCGCGGGGTGCTCCTCGACGGCCTCCGCTCGCTCGGGGTCACCGAGATGGCCCCGGCCGACGGCGCGTTCTACGTCTATGCCGACGTCAGCCGCTGGACCGACGACACCATGGACTGGTGCCACCAGATCCTCGACCGCACGGGCGTCGCGATGGCTCCCGGCGTCGACTTCGACCCGGTCGACGGACACCGCTTCGTACGTCTCTCCTTCGCCGGGTCGGCGACCGAGATCGAGCAGGGCCTAGACCGCCTCTCCACCGTTCTGCGATAGGAAGTCCCCGCTCCGCCTGGCCTTCACTCCCCGAACGGAGTGGCGGCTCCGCCGGGCATCACTGCCCGGTCGTAGTACTCCCGGCACGAGACGATCTTGAGGTCTCGGTCCAGCACCAGGACGGCGACCGAACGACCGCTGAAGGGCTTACCGGTCGCCTTCATCTTTCCGCCACCGAGGTCGTCACCGGAGAAGGTGCCTCGACCGGTCACCTCCACGACCACGAACCCGTCACCGGTGTGGATGTCCTCGACCGACATCACGAAGTCCGGGACGGCTGCCCGCCACAGACGGTGGTGGGTGGCGATCAGGTCGTGTCCTCGGCGACGCACCCCAAAGGTCACGTCGAAGTACTCGCCGTCCTCCGCGTAGAGGTCGACGAAGGCTTCCGGGGTCGGCGAGCTCCAGGCATCGGCCCACTGCCGGGCCACATCGGCCGGGGTGGTGGTCGTACTCATGGCAGACAAAGAGTTCTCCCTGTTCAGTGCGGTCGAGATCTGGTCGAGTCTGCTCAGTCAGAACATTCTCCTACTAAGACTCGAATTGAGTCGGACTATAGACCACGCCAACTTCGGCCTCAACCACCTAAGACTCAAAAAAGGTTCAACTATGCGGACGCACGGACCCATCGGATTCAAAAGGAGTCCTACACTGGCGCCATGAAGCACGACGACCTGCAGGAGCTGTACTGCTCCGTCGCACGCACCTGGTCGGTGATCGGGGAGCGGTGGACGATGATGATCCTGCGCGAGTGCTTCCGCGGCGAACGTCGCTACGACCACTTCCGCCACAAGCTGGGCCTCGGCAGCAACGTGCTCAACGACCGGCTCCGGGTCCTGGTGGACGAGGGCATCCTGGATCGCGTCCAGTACCAGGAACACCCTCCGCGGCACGAGTACCGGATCAGCGACAAGGGCGCCGACCTCTACCCGGTGCTCGTCGCCCTGATGTCCTGGGGGGACAAGTACAAGAACGACGTCCCACCGGTGCGACTGATCCATCGCGCCTGCGGCCACGAAGCCGACCCACGGCTGACCTGCACGCACTGCGCCGAGCCCGTGTCCTGGCGGGAGATGACCGCCGAGTTCGAGCCGGACGCCTGGTAGCGACAGCAGCGCGGACCGGGGAGCGGTCCCGTCAGCAAGTGATGCCCTGAGCCTCTCGAAAGGTATGCAGCGGAAGGCGTACATCCCATGCGGAACTCCGCCAGGGATGTGCGCCTTCGCCTGCATACCTTGATGAGGGAACGCGTACGCCGCTAGAGTCAGACTCAATTCGAGTCTAACTGGGCTCGGTCAGCGCGGCTCACGGAGGTGGCCCAGTGCCCTACTACCAGTTCACGGTCCCGGCCGGCGGTGCGACGTTGCAGCACAAGGCCGAGGTCGCCGCGGCGACGACGAGGGTGCACACCGAGGTCACCGGCGCCTCGGGGGCATACGTCTACTGCTCGTTCGTCGAAGTCCCGCGTGGCAGCCTCTTCGTGGCCGGCAAGGCGATCGACGCGCCCCGGATGGTCGGGTTGATCCGCGCGGGCCGCTCGCAGGAGGTGCGAGCGAAGCTCATCCACGGAATCGCCGACGCGTGGTCCGAAGTCACCGGAGACGCCAAGGAGAGCCTGGCGATCTTCATCGACGAGATCCCCGGCGCCAACGCCCTGGAGAACGGCGCGATCCTGCCAGAGGTCACCGAGGAACCCGGCGCGATCTACTGAACACCGACGGTCGCCGTCCACGACAGGAGGCGATTTCGAGAAAGTTCACGATTTTACGTTTAGAACCGCTCCAACGGGGTAGGACCATCACAGAGACCTGTCCAAGGAGGGATATGTACGGCGACAGCGACGTGATCCGTCGTCGGGTGAGCCGTCTGCGAGAGCAGGCGGACGACATCCGCGCGAGTGCCGACAAGCTGGTGACCCAGGCCGAGGCCGTGCCGTGGCACGGTCGGGCTGCCGAGTCCCTCCGTGGGCGGCTGAAGGAGCGTGCCACCGCACTGCGGAGCTCGGCCGAGAAGCATGACCGCGCGGCCGACGCCATGGCCAAGCACCTCAAGCAGGTCGACCTGTTCAAGGAGCAGATCGCGGAGGCCGAGGCTCGCGCCGAGGCGCTGATCGCCGAGGACGCGCTCGACGGATTCGAGGCCCCTGAGCCGGGCCACAAGGACTGGCTGGAGGTCACCTTCCGATGACCACGATCGACCTGGGCCCCGCTCCGGCGGCGCCGACCGAGCCGTGGGCAGGGGTGCCCCGCCGCGTCGGCCTGACCCTCCCCGAGCTCACCCACGCCTGCGAGGCCATCGGGGCTCCGCTGCCGTTCGAGGTGGCGACGCACCTCGATGACGGGCTCGACGCCCGCCTGGGACAGACCCGCTCGGCAGCCGAGGCCGAGGCCCTGGCCCACGCCGTCGCCGGCTTCGGCGAGGGCAGCACCTCGCTGCGGCGCCGCGAGCTCCTCGACGCCGACGGAACCCTCGACGCCGGGATCGCCGGCGCGCTGGGGCTCCTGGCGACCCCGGAGGTGGTGATCGACCTCGATGTCGTCGTCGACGGCCTCCGTGGCCGCGCCTGGCACCGGCAGAAGGGAGAGGCCGCCGCCTCGCTCGCCACCGTGGACGGGCTCGTCTTCGAGCTCTCCTGGTATCCCTCGGCGGCCTGGTCGACAGAGCTCGGCCGCACCGCGACGGTGCCGGGTGAAACCGCCCGGCTGACCTCGGCGGTGCCCGAGCAGCTGGAGGTCCCGTTCGCGACCGCTGACGCCGTCTTCGAAGCGCTACGCACCGGGCGCGGCGACCTGGTGCCGGTGCTGACCGACGGCGACGTAGTCGTCTCGAGGGCCCTCGAGGCACTGTCCACCGAGGCCCACGGTCGGCTGCGCGCCATCGTCGCGACGACCGTCGATCCGGAGAACCCGCTGATCGGCACGGTCTCCTGGACGCTGGTCAACGACGGCTGGCGTTCGATGCGAACGGTGTCGCTCGATGGCGAGCTGACACTGCTGATCACCAGCGTGGAGCCGTCCGAGCTCGCCGCAGACCTTGCCCCTGTTCTCGCGGAGGTGGCCCGATGAGCCCGACTTCGTCCAATGATCCGATCAACCGCCTGGGACCGGTCCCGAGCGGCGCCCCCGACTCGGTGCTTCCGCCCGCGGGTCCGGAGGACAAGTACGCGCAGATCCTCGGCCTGGCCGGTTCCATCGGCGACGCCGGCGCGCAGCTGCGCGAGTGGGCCGAGCTCGGGCCTGCGATCCTGACCGACGACGACGTCACCTCCTCGGCAGAGCTCTCCGCGAAGACCTGGGAGCCGGCGGAGGAGGAGATCCGGGCCGCGATCTCCGAGAAGGGCGGCGTCCTCGGGCTCGGTCAGGCGCTCGACGCCGACGCGCTCTCGGTGCGGGCGACCGTGCAGACCTACCGCTGGATCGACGAGCTCCAGGCCGCTGCCCGCAGCACGCTGGGCGCCATCGCGGCCAACGCGCTCGACTACCTCGCCCCCGAGGTCGAGCTCGGCGGGTCGCTGCTGTCCGCCGGTCTGATCGAGACCGACGCGCTCGACCGTGAGGGCGTCACCGCCTATCTCGGCGAGCTCGCCCAGGGCCATCCCGAGCTGATGGACCACATCGCCACCGGCGGCGGGCTGCTCGAGTCGCTGGAGCTGCGCTCGCTGCTCACCGCCGACTTCCCGCGCGGCGACGAGGCCGGGGCAGCCACCGCCGGCGCGCTGCGTGCCGCCGGCATCGACGCCTTCACGACCGACGCCGGGCACGCGCTGCGTGACGTCGGCGCGGCGCTGGCCGCCACCGAGGAGGACACCCCGGTCGGCGACGTCACCGCCGCCACCCCGGCCACCATCGAGGAGCTGATCCGCACTCTCGAGGCGACCGAGACCGGCGTCGCGGTCCAGAAGACGGCGCCGGGCCGCTACATCGCCTATCTGCCGGGTCCGTACGCTGGCAGCCGACGCCTGAGGCTCGTCTCGGGTGACCTCTCCGACTACATCGCCACCGCGTCACGGACCATCGAGGAGGCGGTCGAGGCCGGCTCGCACGTGATGCTGGTCGGTGCCGCGGCCGGTGGCACCGCGGCGGCCGCGATCGCGGCGACGGCCGGGGCTGCGTACGTCGTGGACCAGGTGGTCACCGTGGGTGCTCCCGGCGCGGCAGCGCCGCGGGTTCCGGAGACCACGCGGGTGTTGTCGCTGGAGGACCGCTCCGACCCGGTCGCGCTCCTCGGCGGGCTCATCAACGCGAGTGTCGGACACCGGTTCACGGTCGTCTACGACGGCACCACGGCGCAGGAGAGCCACTACGTGGCCGGCGGGCGGGCTGCGGACAACGCCGCCCACGGCGAGCTCCGCGACGAGATCGGGCGGATCCGCAGTCTGGGATACCTCGGCTGAGCGGCGGGCTTGCCCCGATGACGTGAGTCGATACGGTGTAGACGCCCTCGGCACCATCCCCGACCTCGCCGGTGCTCGGACACCGGCAAGTCGATCGCGGAGGGCACTCTGACGCCTACCGGATCGGTCCCTGTGAAGTCCATCGTCGTCCACGCCGGCCTCCCCAAGACGGGCACCTCCGCGGTCCAGGCGTTCTTCCACACCAACACGGAGAAGCTCGCCAGAGCCGGCATCTTCTACCCTCGGCACAGCGTCGACAAGAACGGCATCAGCGCCGGGAACGCCGGCTCGCTGATGGAGCGCTCGGGCCATCTCTTCGTGGCTTCGGCCCGGGAGGTGACCAGGACGCTCGGGGAGTTCGAGGCCAGCGGATGCCACACCCTCCTGCTCTCCTCCGAGGCGTTCCTGCCCGAGCTGCCCGGGATCACCGAGCTGCTGCCGCCGCACGCCCGGTTCGTCCTGTACGTCCGCGATCCCCTCGCCTTCCTGGAGTCCGACTACAACCAGCGGGTCAAGCGGCTGGGGCACGTCGATCCGTTCGAGGCGTCCCCTGATGCGTACGGCGGATGGCTGGGTCACCAGCACCTCTACAACGCGCTCGACTCCGAAGCGGTGCGCTCGCGGCTCGTCCTCCGGCCCTACCTCCCCGAGCTCTTCGTCGGCGACAACCTGCTCACCGACCTGCTCCACACCGCCGGGATCGACACCGCCGGGCTCGGCGACCTGTCCTTGAGGCAGGTCAACCTCTCCTACTCGCTGCACGCGCTCGAGATCAAGCGCGCGCTCAACGTCCTCCCGCTCGGGCCGCAGCTGCAGGAACGCCTCGACGTCCACCTCCAGTCCTGCCCCCTCGGGCCGACCAGCTACACGCTGATGCCGCCGGCCGACCACGAGCGGCTCCGGAAGGTCGCCGACGACGAGCTGCGCGCGCTGGCACTGCGGTATGACATCGACTCCCTCGAGCCCATGCGGGAGCTGTTGCGCCGGAAGCCGCAGAAGCCCTTCCACCCGCAACAGCTCACCGACGACGAGGTCGACGCGGTCGTCAGGCACATCGCCACCGTCGGCAAGCGGCTCACCCGCCGGATCGCCCAGACCCTCCACGAGCACCCCGAGATCGAGCTCGTCTACCCCTCCCTACGTGACTCGTTCGCCCGGGCGGCCGCCGCACTCGACACGGAGGCTTCGGCAAAGCCGAAGCGCCGTTGGTTGAGCCGCCGTAGCCGCTAGGCGGAGGCGTGTCGAAACCAGCGTCTACGAGAGGTCGGCGACCACGATCGTGTGGTTGTCCGGTTCTCCGGCGACGACGACAGCGGCGGCCACCGCATCGGCAACGGCCTGCGGGCCGGCCTCGGCGGTGATCAGGGCGTCCAGGTCGTCGACGAAGGAATGGACGCCGTCGGTGGTCAGCACCAGCCTGTCGCCGGGCAGCAGGTCGAGCGACATCTCGTCGGCGACGACTCCGGGGACGAGGGCGCGGTTGAGCAGCGCCCGGTGCTCGTGGGAACGAGCCTCGTCGGCGGTCAGCTGGCCGGCCTCGACCATCGCGGCCACGACCGTGTGGTCGTGGGTGACCTGGCGTACGGCTCCGTCCCGCACCAGGAAGACCCTGGCGTCGCCGATGTGGGTGACCCGCGCAGTGGAGCCGTGCAGGTCGACTGCGGTCAGGGTGGTGCCCGACTTCGGCACCTCCGCGAACACCTCCTGGATGGCCGACCTCAGCCCGCCGGCCGCGTACGCAGTCAGGGCCGCCCCGGCGAGATCGTCGCGGTCGCCGAAACCGTCGGCGACCGCGATCAGCTCGGAGGTGACCAGGACGGCGTCCTGCTGGCTCGACCGGCCGCCGGTCTCGTGGCTGACGCCGAACTCGGCGTGCAGGGTCTCGGTTGACGTAGTCATCTGATGTGCCTCGCTCCTCAATCGGTGGACGAGGACGGAGACCATGGTGCGACGCGTGGACGTGTCGGCCTCGACCTGGCGCCAGTAGGTCTCGATCTCGACCGCCGCGAGTGCGGCGGGCATGTCGACGACCTCCCGGATCCGGGCCAGCGGCATCCCGACCAAGCGCAGTGCGGCCACCAGGCGTGCGCGTTCCACCTGGTCAGGCGCGTAGCGGCGATAGCCGGAAGCCGCGTCCACCTCGGCGGGCAGCAGCAGACCGAGGTCGTCGTACAACCTCAGCGCCTTCGGCGTCAGCCCGGTCGCCCGGGCGAAATCGCCGATGTTCACAAGCCCCTCCAGGCCGCCGCTCATGCGACCGCTCCCGTGGCGCAAGCGCCAGAATACGAGAGCGGTCGCCTGAGGCTTGTCGTCGCTCGCTGACGCTCGCTCATGTTCACCATCCTCCCCGGTGATGGTCACCGGTGTCATCAGATTGGTGTCTGACCCTGGGGCAAGCTCAAGCCCCGGTCTGCTCGGCCCACTTCTCGAGCAGCCGGGCGAGCGAACGCCGCTCGGCCGCGGTGAAGACGGCGAGCAGGCGGTGCTCGTTGGCGATGTGGTCGGTGAAAGCCTCATCGATGAGCTCACGCCCGCTCTCGGTCAGCGCGATCCGGCGCCCACGACCGTCCTCGTCGCGGCGGTCACGGCTGACCCACCCCTGGGCCAGGCAGCGGTCGACCCGCTTGGTGACCGCGCCCGAGGAGACCATCGTCTGCTCGCCGAGCTCCTTCGGAGTCAGGGCGTACGGAGCGCCTTGTCGTCGCAGCGTGGCCAGCACGTCGAACTCCCCTTCACCGAGCCCGTGTTGGGCATAGACCTCGACGAGCTCGTCGGTGAGACGCAGCGCGAGGCGGTGCAGCCGGGCGATGACGGCCTGCGGGGTGATGTCGAGGTCGGGGCGCTCCCGCTCCCACTGCGCCATCACGGTCGAGACGTGGTCTGCCATGACAGTGGAATATATCTGACGAGGAAGATATTATCTCTTCCATGGAAAGTAGATTCACGACCCTCGCGCTGACCGCGATCGCCCCGGTTGCCTGGGGGTCGGGCTACTTCGTCACCGCCACGTTCCTACCGCCGGACCGGCCACTGTTCGGCGCCGTGATCCGGGCGCTGCCCTTCGGCCTGCTGCTCCTGGCACTCCGGCCCGGCCTGCTCCACGGCTCCTGGTGGTGGCGGACCGCAGCGCTCGGGCTGCTCAACTTCGGAGCGTTCTTCGCCCTCGTCTTCGTCGCCGCCTACCGGCTCCCCGGCGGCCTCGCCGCCACCCTGACCGCGGTATCTCCGATCGTGGTGATGCTGCTGGCCTGGGCCTTCGCCGGCGAGCGGCCACGGGCCGGATCGCTCACGGCCGGCGTCGTCGGCGCCATCGGCGTGGCCCTGCTGGTGCTCCGCGGCGGCGCGAGCCTCGACCTGATCGGGGTCCTGGCCGCCTTCGCCTCGGTCGCCGTCTTCTCCACCGGATTCATCCTCGTCAAGGTCTGGCGGCCGCCGGTCGGACTGCTCACCTTCACCGCCTGGCAGCTCGTCCTCGGCGGCCTCGCCCTCGCCCCCGTGGCCCTCCTCGTCGAAGGCCCACCGCCCGCGCTCGACCTGCCGGCGGTCGGGGGCTACGCCTACATCGGCATCGTCGGCACGGTCGTCGCGTACGCGGTCTGGTTCCGTGGCGCCCGGCGCCTTCCCGCCGCCGCGGTGTCGCTGGTCGGCCTGCTCAACCCGGTCGCCGGGATCCTCATCGGCCTCGCCTTCGCAGGAGAACATCTCACCCCGACCAGCGGGCTCGGGATGGCGTTGGTGCTCGGTGGCGTACTCCTCGGACAGCCTGCGGTGCTCGACCGGATCAAGGCCGGACGACGAGCAGAACCAGCCTCGCGTGCCGACGTTGGAGCAGCCGGATAGGTTCACCTCCATGAAACTGCGTGCGCGTGCGCTTGAGCTTCTCGTCTTCACCGTCGGTGCCGGCACCTTGGGGTCAGAGATGGCCGCGGCTCGGCTGCTCGCTCCGTGGTTCGGCGACTCGACGATCGTGTGGGCCAACACGATCGCGACGGTGCTGGTGGCACTCGCGATCGGCTACGCCGTCGGCGGCAGGATCGCCGACCGGAACCCGCATCCCTCCGGCCTGGCCAAGATCGTGCTCGCCGCCGCCGCCCTCCTGGCCGCGGTGCCGTTCGTCGCCGACCCGTTCCTTCCGCTCGCGGTCAGGGCGGTCGACCAGCTCAGCATCGCGACCTTCGCCGGCTCGCTCGTCGGGGTCGGCGTGCTGCTCGCGATCCCGCTCTTCCTGCTCGGCATCGTCAGCCCCTACGCCGTCAGGCTGAGCGTCGAAGCCGTCGAGGATGCCGGCCACGCGGCCGGGCGCCTCTATGCGATCTCGACGGTCGGCTCCCTGGTCGGCACCTTCGCCGCCTCGCTGTTCCTCATCCCGGTCGTCGGGACGCGGCGTACGTTCCTGATCTTCGCTCTCCTGATGGCGATCTGCGCGATCCCGCACCTGGTCAAGCGCCGGTTGCCGGCCTCGGTCGTGCCGGCGGTGATCCTCGCGCTGATCCTGCTTCCGACCGGGTCGATCAAGACGCTGACCAGCAACGGCGGCGAGGTGATCTGGGAGAAGGAGACGGAATACCAGTACGCCCGCGTGGTCGAGTACGACGACGGCAGCCGCTACCTCGAGCTCAACGAGGGCCACGCCGTGCACTCCGTCTACAACGAGGGCGAATGGCTCACCGGCGCCTACTGGGACGAGATGCTCTCGTTGTCGTACGCCGGCGCGGAGGCCCCGAAGTCGGTGGCGATCCTGGGCTCGGCCGCCGGGACGACCGCACGCCAGTTCGGCCACTACGCCCCCGAGACCCGGGTCGACGCCGTCGAGATCGACGAGGACGTCACCGAGGTCGGCCAGAAGCTCTTCGACCTCCAGGACCAGCCGAACCTCCACCTCCACACCGCCGACGCGCGCCCGTGGCTGCAGAAGCAGACCCGGAAGTACGACGCGATCATGGTCGACGCCTACCACCAGCCCTACATCCCGTTCTACCTGACCACGAAGGAGTTCTTCGCCCTGGCGAAGGACCACCTGAACCCGGGCGGGGTGCTCGTCGTGAACTCAGCCCACCCGGAGGGCTCGACAGCGCTGGAGAAGGTCCTCACCGCAACCCTGCGGACCTCGTTCGGCGAGGCCGTGTGGCGGTCGGACTCGGGCCCGACCAACACCCACCTGATCGCGACCGTCGACCCGGACGCCGATCCCGCCGCCAGCCTCGTCGCCACCGCGACGTCGCAGCCCGCGGACCTCGCCGGCACCCTCACTGACTCCGCCGCCCGGCTCGAGCCGGGCGTCCGGGGCGGGACGGTCTACACCGATGACGTCGCGCCGGTCGAGTGGCTCACCGACCTCAGCCTTCTCGAGGTTGCCTGACCCGCTCGGGCGTTTCACCTCACCGATCGGCGTCTTGCGCAGGCAGCCGACGCAGACCTGGTGGGGCGCGACCTTGCTGAGCCTTCGTGGCGGCAGCACGTGCCAGGTGCCCAACCGGCGGCCGCACATGGTCATCACGTACCCGTTGCTCCTCTTGACCGAACGAAGGTGCCAGAAGCTGCCTCGGTCGGTGCGGTAGACCAGCGGGTCCTTGGACAGGACCGGCGGCCTCTCACTGGATCGCATGCTGAGTCTGTCGTCTACGAACACGAATTCCCCCCAAGGAATGTCGATGGCTCTCGTCGTTGAGTGCCTCGAGACGCCGGTCTCCAGCGGGGGCCAGGTGCCCAACGCCCCGAGGCTTGTTCGACCCTAAGTCCACTCATTGCAATGGGTCAAGGCTGAAAGGGTGGGGCTATGCGGCTATTCGGGATCTGTACGCCTCAGTAACGTGTTCTCCCATGAGCAACCCCCGTCCGCGCGGCCTGCCGAAATACCTCCACGTGGCCGACTATCTGCGGGCCCAGATCGACGACGGCACCTACCAGCCCGGCGAGCGTCTACCGACCGAACCCGAGCTGATGGACACCTTCCCCTACGACCGCGCCACGATCCGGCGGGGTCTGGCGGTGCTGCGCAACGAAGGCCTGATCACCAGCGAGCAGGGCCGTGGCGTCTTCGTACGCGACGCCACCAAGACCCGCTACGACCTGATGAGCATGCTGATCACCGACCGGAGCCACCCGGCGAAGCCGGACGCGGCCTACAACCAGCCGCCGCGCGGCCCGGACGACGGTCTCTCGATCGAGCACGCCTACGAGGTGATCGCGGCCGGCGAGAAGCTGGGGGCGGCCTTCGAGATCGATCCCCGCAGCGAGCTCCTCAGCACCACCTACACCTTCTACATCAGCGGCGACGACACCGCGGAGTACCGCACCACGGCCTACATCCCGTATCCGCTGGTCATCGACACCCCGCTGGCCACCCCGACCGACGACTGGCCACAGCCTCCGATCAAGGACCTGCTCGCCACGGTCGGCGTGAAGGTGACCACGGTCGCGATGGACATCGAGTCGCGGATGCCGACGCCGCAGGAGACCTACGACCTGCAGATCCCCGACGGCACCCCGGTCCTCTCCGACCGGCGCCGGTTCCTCGCCGAGGACCGGGTCGTCTGCATCACCGACTCCGTCGGGGTCGCCGACCGGATCGTCTACGGACTGGACCTCAAGCTTCAGTGACCCCCGCTGGTCGAGCCGGTGCGCTCAGGCGAGGTCGTGGACGAACTCGGAGAGCTGGGTGAGGTTGCGGCACTCCCGCATCTCGATGATCGACCCGTAACGGGTCGCTTCCGAGTCGCCGGTGTCCCACTGCGTACGGACCTCGGGGTTGAGCCAGTGCGCATGCCGGCTCCCCTCGACCATCGCGCGCAGCGAGCCGACGGCGAGGTCGGAGTAGTTCGACCGGGCGTCGCCGAGGATCAGCAGCGACGACTTGGGGCCGAGGGCGTCGGCGTGCCGCTCCTGGAAGAGGGAGAAGGCGCGGCCGTAGTTGGTGCGCCCCATCCGGGCCGAGTGCTCGGTCGCCTTCGTCAGCTCGGTCATCGTGTCGACCAGGTCGGCGCCGGGACGGAAGTAGGACGTGACCTCGTGGATCTCGTCGACGAAGGTGAACGCGCGCACCTTGCCGAACTGCTCGCGCAGCGCGAAGACGAGCATCAGCGTGAACGTCGCGAAGTTGGACACCGAGCCCGACACGTCGCACAGGATCACCAGCTCGGTGCGGTGCGGCCGCTTCGGCCGGAACCGCAGGTCGACGGGGACGCCGCCGGTGGACATCGAGGACCGGAGGGTACGCCGCAGGTCCACCGCTCCTCGCCGGCGCGCGTGGTGCTCCTGGGTGAGCCGCGTCGCCAGCCGGCGCGCCAACGGGTAGATCTCGCGCCGCAGCGCCTCCAGGTCGGCCCGCCGCGCATGCAGGAAGTCGAGCTTCTCGATGGTGGGGCGTACGGCGATCTTGGCGATCTGCTCGGGGCCCTTCTCCTCCGCGATCCTTCGCCGGGCGTCGGCTTCGACCAGGCTGGCGAACCGGTCCACCCGGCGACCCCCGACCCGAGCGGCCTCCTCCTCGGTCCAGCCGCCCTGCTGGAGACCTTCGATGAGCCGGGCGGTGAGCTCGTCGGTGGAGAGCCGGCGTAGCGCGGTGTAGGACGACCAGGAGCTGAGCCCGGGCCCGCGGCCGGGCATCGCGCCGAAGCGGGCCACCGCCTCGGCGGCCAGCTGGCGGAGCATCTCGACGTCGTCGGCCTCCAGCGCCTCGGCCAGCCGTGAGCTGAACTCGGAGAGTGCCTCGGGCCCATCCTTCGCCACCCCGGCGGCCTCGGCCTCAGCGTCCATGCCGGAGCCCACCATCCGCGGGAAGTAGAGCTCGAAGAGCCCGTCGAAGGTGGCCCGCTGGTTGGCGCGCTTGACCAGGGTCGCGGCGTACGCCTCCTTGACCTGGGTCCGGTCGGTCCAGCCGATCAGGCCGAGAGCGGTGACCGCGTCGAGGCCCTCGGAGAGCGACACCGGCAGCCCCGCTCCCCGCAGTGCTTCGAGGAACTCGATGTGCCGGTCGAGGAGAGTCACCTCTTCAACCGCAGCTCTCGGACGGCACGGTCGACGTCGGAGGAGTGCTTGAGGACGACGCCGAGGGTGTCGGCGACGGCCTTGTCGGAGAGGTCGGTGATCTCCAGCGCGATCAGGGTGCGCGCCCAGTCGACCGACTCGGCGATGCTCGGGGCCTTCTTGAGCTCCAGCTCTCGCAGCCGGCCGACGACCGAGACCAGCTGGCGGGCGACCTTGTCGTCGAGCCCGGGCACCTGGGAGAGCACGATCTCGCGCTCCCGGTCGGCGTCGGGGTAGTCGAGGTGGAGGTAGAGGCAGCGTCGCTTGAGCGCCTCGGAGAGCTCGCGGGTGGCGTTGGAGGTGAGCACGACCAGCGGACGGCGGGTCGAGGTCATCGTGCCGAGCTCGGGGATGGTCACCTGGAAGTCGGAGAGCACCTCGAGCAACAGCCCCTCGACCTCGACGTCGGTCTTGTCGACCTCGTCGATGAGCAGCACCGTCGGCTCCTCGCGGCGGATCGCGGTCAGCAGGGGCCGGGTCAGCAGGAACTCTTCGGAGAAGATGTCGTCGTGGGTCTCCTCCCACGCCTGGCCGTCGTTGGCCGCCTGGATGCGGAGGAGCTGCTTCTTGTAGTTCCACTCGTAGAGCGCTCGCGCCTCGTCCAGGCCCTCGTAGCACTGCAGCCTGACCAGCTCGGCCCCGGTCGCGCGGGTGATCGCCTTGGCCAGCTCGGTCTTGCCCACGCCGGCCGGTCCTTCGATGAGCACCGGCTTCTCCAGCGCCCCCGCGAGGTAGCTCGTCAACGCGGTGGAGTCGTCCGCGAGGTAACCGACGTCTCCGAGACGGGTGACGGCCTCGGCGGGCGAGGAGAACCAGGAAGACGTACGCGAAGGCATGACGCGACACTAGCGACTCTGCACCTGGTCTGCCCCCGGTGTCCGGATGGGACCTTCGTCATAGTGCCCGGCGCAGGCCGTCACCGTCGGGCTCATCGGTCGTTGGACAGGCGTGCACTCGGACACCCCGCGACTCATGACGCTGGTCGTCGTCGCCATGAAGGTCTGCGCGCTGACCGCGCTGGCGGCCTTCTGTCTGGTCGCCGTCACCACGCCGTCCGAGCCTCGGTCGCTGGCGAAGCGGGAGCAGCCCGAGCTCGCCGCGATGCTCGAACAGCACCACTGCGTGGCTCCTCCGACCATCGCGCCCTGGCGCCGGCAGAGCGCCATCATCCGCTCCCCGCTAGGCGAGCTGAAGCACGTCCCGCTCGACGTCGGCCAGCGGATCGAGCAGGGCAAGGCCCGCGGCGAGCTGATCGCCTTCTGCGCCGACCCGGCTCCCTAGAAGCGCAGGGTCAGCCCACCGCGGCCATCGCGTCGGCGAAGACCCGGAGCACACGCGCCAGCGCCTCCCGGTCGCCCTCGACGTGGAGGTCGCCCTTGGCCAAGGCTTCCTCGAGGGACTGACCGAGGAGCGCGACGCCCGCCCAGGCCGTCGAGTCGCCGGAGATGGTGACGTCCACCCGGGCGAGCTCACCGACGTCGAGATCGAAGCCGTACTCGTTCCAGTCCAGCCGGAACTGCAGAGGCTCCACGTCGGGGCAGCGGGCGTCGGTCAGCTTCCAGGTGGCCCGGAGCGGAGCCTGGGTGGGCAGGCTCTGGGGCGGGACCATCGTGCGCATCGCGACCATCACCCCGCTGGGCGTCATCCCCGTCGACGGGACCGGGAAGTGCGCCGACCCTTCCAAGGCCCACAGCGACAAGACGCTGAGGACCTTCTCCAGCTCCCGGCCCCAGTCGGTCAGGGCGTACGCCGTGGTCTTGGTGAGGTAGCCGAGCTCGGTCTCGACGATGACGCCCGCGCGCTCGAGGAACTGCAGCCGGTCGTTGAGCTCCTCGGTGCTGACCCCGATCAGGGACGACCTCAGATCAGGAGCCGTGCGCGGCCCGAACATCAGCTCGCGCACCACGATCAGGCTCCACCGATCACCGATCAGGTCCAACGCGTGCGCGGCCGCGCACGCATCTCCCAGGTCTCCGTAGGACAGGTGCAGGGTCACGTCGATCCTCTCCGAGCAGCCGGATCCGTCGAGTCCAGTGAACCACGTCGGACGCGACGCTGCCGCCCCGTCCGCGAGACGGCCGACCGAAGAGACCTCAGCTGGCCGCGGCGAGCGTGTCCGCGAACAGCCCGAGCACGCGATCCAGCGCGGCGCGGTCACCCTCGACCACGAGCCCGGCCTCGGCGATCGCGGCATCCACGGGGAAGCCCATGAACACGACACCGGTCCAAGCCGTCGAGTCGCCGGCGATGGTGACGTCGGCGTCCTCGAGGGTGCCCTCAGCGAGGTCGAATTGGTTGCCCTGCCACACGAGCCGGAACTGCTGCGGGTCGGCGTCAGGACGGCGGGCGTCGGTCAGCTCCCAGGTGACGCTGATCGGCTCGGGGGTCGTCGCGCTGCCGGCGGGCACCATCGTGCGCATCGCCACCATCACGCCGCTGGGCGTCATCCCGGCGGACATGATCGGGAAGCGGGTCGAGCCGTGGGCCCAGCGGCCGAGCGCCCCGAGGATCGACTCGAGCTCGCGTCCCCACGGGGTGAGCGCGTAGGCCGTCGTCTTGGTGATGTAGCCGAGCTCGGTCTCGACCACGACGCCGGCGTGCTCGAGGAACTGCAGCCGGTCCTTGAGCTCGTTGTTGCTGACCCCGATCACCGAGGATTCCAGGTCACGTGCCGTACGCGGCCCGAACATCAGCTCGCGCACCACGATCAGGCTCCACCGGTCACCGATCAGGTCCAGGGCGTGCGCGGCAGCGCACGCGTCTCCCAGGTCCCCGTACGTCAGGTTCAGGGTCACGTCGATCCTCTCCGAGTCATTCGAACCCATCGAGAGTAGTGATCCCGGACTACGCGTCATCAGTGCCAGAGGTCCCGGCGTGCCAGTGAAATGCCGGTGCTACGCAATCGCGGCGTACGCAGCGGCGACCCGCTCCACGGCTCGCCGGTCGCCCTCGATGCCGACCGCGTTGGTCGGCGCCCCGGCAAAGACCACGCCTGCCCAAACGGAGGAATCACCGGAGACGGTCGCCGCGGGCGCATCGTCCGCACCCTCGGTCAGCTCGAATCCGTCCGCGTCCCAGCGCAGCCGGTAGCGGCGTACGCCCGCGGCGGGACGCCGCTCGTCGTGCAGCTCGATCGCGATCCGGACGGGGCCGTCATCCCATGCGGCCATCGTGGCGTAGGGGGCCATGGTGCGCATCGCCACGATCACCCCGTCGGGGGTCATGCTCCCCTCCGGGACCGGGAAGCCGGGCGAGCGCTGCGCCCAGTGACCGAGCGACCGCATCACGTCCTCCAGCCCCTGCCCCCACTCGGTGAGCCGGTAGACGCGGGTCTGCCCGAGGTCGTCGAGCCGGGCCTGCTCGACGACGCCGGTCTCCCGCATCGCCCCCAGTCTGGAGGTCAGCACGGCAGGCGTGATCCCGACGACGGCCGAGGCCAGGTCCGCGAACCGGCGCGGACCGAGCAACAGCTCGCGCGCGATCACCATGCTCCAGCGGTCCCCGATGACGTCCATGGCGTGCGCGGTCGCGCAGGCATCACCCAGGTCGGCGTACGTCTGCTTCTTCGGCATCGATCCTCCAAACTCTCTTCACAAGAGTATCAACTATGTTTAACGTAGTTGCCATGAAGCCGACCATCCCGCTGCCACCGGTCGTCGACCGGACGACCTATCTGCACGAGCGCGAAGCGCTCCTCGACCGCGAGAAGGCCCACACCCGTGCCGGCGACGCCCTCGCCGCGGCCCGGCGAAGGCTCCCGATGACCGAGGTCGACCCGGCCGCACCGCTCGTCGGCGCCGCCGGACGGGTGAGCCTGCTGGATGCCTTCGAGGGGCGCGACCAGCTCTTCGCGAGCTACCACATGTGGCACACCGGCCATGCCGCGGCGGACCAGTGCGAGGGGTGCACGTTCTTCAGCGGCGGCGTGAGCGAGCTCGGCTACCTGCACTCGCGCGGGGTGACGTACGCCGTCTTCTGCCAGGGGCCCTATCCGGAGAGCTCCCGCTACCGGGACTTCATGGGGTGGGAGATGCCGTGGTTCTCCGTGCCCGAGGAGTCGTGGGACGTCCTCGACGCCCGCGGGTTCTTCGGGGGCAAGGTCTGCTACCTGCGCGACGGTGACCGGGTCTTCGAGACCTACCGCACGACCGGACGTGGCGTGGAGCCGATGTCGGCGTCGTACGGGATCCTGGACATGACCGTCTACGGACGGCAGGAGACCTGGGAGGACTCACCGCAGGGCTGGCCGCAGCGCACGGGTGTCGACGGTGGCCAGTTCCGCAGCGAGGAGGCGTCGACGACCAACCATCGCACCGGCGTGAGCGGTCGCCCGACGGCGCAGTGGTCGCGGCTCACCGCCGGACGCGACGACGACCTCGGATCCGACACCGCCCCCACCGCCGACCACTGCTGTCACTGAGGAGCTCCGGATGCGTACGACGATCGCCCTGCCCACCCGGGACCGCACCCGGTCCCACGTGTTCCTCCGCGACGGCCTCGGCCTCGAGACTCCCGGGGAGCTCGCCGACGACGGGGTCCCCGAGCCGCTTCGCGCGACCCTGTCGGACTCCTGCGAGGTGATGATGATCCCGACCGGCGGGTTCAAGTGGGTCACCGGACAGCTCGGGGACGAGCCGATGGACGCGGCGACCCTGCCGGAGGGACCGAAGCAGTGCCTGGTCACCATCGAGCTCGGCTCGCGCGGCGATGTCGAGGCCCGCTACGCGGCCGCGACGGCGCTCGGGCACGGGGTGATCGAGCCGGAGTCGGCGCCGTGGGGTGAATACCGCGCGATCGTCGCGGATCCCGACGGGCACCTGTGGCAGCTGACGTCGCGCTGAGGTCCGGTCTTGCCGCCCCTAGAATCTCCCTATGGCCGGAGACGACACACGGATGCTGCTGCTGGGAGCAGTGGCGCTGTTCGAGCCCGTCAACGGCTATCAGATCCGGCGCGAGCTGATGTCGTGGCAGGTCGACCAGTGGGCCAACATCAACCCGGGCTCGATCTACCACGCGCTGACCTCGCTGACCGAGAAGGGCCATCTGACCAGGCACGATCTGGTCGACAACGGGAGAACGGTCGCGGTCTACGAGATCAGCGCCAGTGGCCGGGCAGAGCTGGAGCGCCTCGTGACCCGCTCGCTGCAGGCCGTGGACGTCTACAACGGCGTCTCCTTCTACGCCGCGTTCTCGCTGGTGCCGCTGCTGGAGCGGCCGGCCGTGATCCAGCACCTGAGCGCCCGGTTGAAGACCCTGGAGCGCACGATCAAGGAGCTCGACGCCGCGGTCCGTGTGAACGCCCGGATGGTGCCGCCCCACACCGTTGCCGCGCTCCACCTCCAGCACGACAAGCTCCGCTCCGAGCGGGCATGGCTGGTGGAGGTCCTGGACGACGTACGCAGCGGCAAGCTCTTCTTCGCCGGCGACACTCCCGACTGGGCACCCGCCGCGGACGACCCGGGGTGGCAGATGGACGCGGACCGGAAGCGCTACCGGGAGATGCTGCGCGGCTGAGCCGTCGCGGGTCGCGCTCGAAAATGGTTTGACAACCCGGGATCAAAATTGAACACTCTCGGTATTCAAGTTTGAACAGCCGGGTAAAACCGGGTGATTGTTGTCGGTGGTCCGTGCTTGTCTGGGACTTGCACGCACAAGGGAGTGACACATGATTCACGCACGCGGCCTGAGGCACACCTTCGCCTCCGGCCATGGCAAGCAGAAGAGAGAAGTCGTCGCGGTCGACGGAGTCGACCTCGATGTCGAAGAGGGCGAGGTGGTCGGCTTCCTGGGCCCGAACGGCGCCGGAAAGACCACCACCCTGCGCATCCTCACCACCCTCCTCAAGCCCACGGCAGGCACCGCCACGGTGGCCGGCTTCGACGTGGCCAGGCAGTCCGTCGAGGTCAGGCGAAGCATCGGCTACTGCTCCCAGGTCGGATCGACCTTCTCGGGCGCCTACGCCGGCGACGAGGTCGTCGACCACGGCATGCTCTACGGGATGTCCAAGAAGGACGCGGTCGCCCACGGACAGGCGCTCTTCGAGCGGCTTCAGCTCGAGGGGCTGTGGCGCCGCAAGCCCCGCAACATGTCCGGCGGGCAGAAGCGCCGCCTCGACATCGCGATGGCGCTGATCCACGCCCCCAAGCTGGTCTTCCTCGACGAGCCGACCACCGGCCTCGACCCGCAGGCACGGGCCAACCTGTGGGACCACATCGCCTCGCTGCGTACCGACCACGGGGCGACGGTCTTCCTGACCACCCACTACCTCGACGAGGCCGACACCCTCGCCGATCGGGTCATCGTCATCGACCAGGGCCGCATCGTCGCCAACGACACCCCGGAGAACCTCAAGGCCGCCGTCTCCGGCGACCTGGTCTCCCTGGAGGTCGCCACCGACGAGCAGGTCGCGATCGCGCGCGACAAGCTCGGCTCGATCTCGGAGACCATCGAGGTCGACGAGCGACTGGTCAGCGGCCGGGTGCCGCGGGCCGGGAAGGCCGTCCCCGGGCTGCTGCGTGACCTGGAGGCCAACGGCGTCTCGCTGGAGTCGATCGAGGTCGCCCGTCCCACCCTGGACGACGTCTTCCTGACGCTGACCGGACGATCGCTGCGCGATGCCGACGCAGGCGCACCCGAGGCCGACGAGGCCGTTGAGCAGAATCTGGAGGCCAAATAATGACCGAGTTCCAGCAGCCTGTCCTCAAGTCCGGCTTCTTCCGGGAGTCGATGGTCGTCTTCAACCGGCAGCTGCGGATGAACCTCCGCAACCCGGCCTGGGTGCTGATCGGGGTGATGCAGCCGATCCTCTACCTGCTGCTCTTCGGTCCGCTGCTCGAGCCGCTCATCGAGGAGCTCGGCGGCAACGCCTACAACTGGTTCGTCCCCGGCATGCTCGTCCAGCTCGGCATCTTCGGCGCGATGTTCGCCGGCTTCTCGCTGATCGGCGAGTGGCGCGAGGGCGTCATCGAGGCGGAACGGGTCACCCCGGCCTCGCGCGGTGCGCTGCTGTTCGGGCGTCTCTACCGCGACCTGCTGCAGATCCTGGTGCAGGCGATCATCCTGGTCGCCCTCGGCCTGGTGATGGGCATGGACTTCAGGCCGGTCGGGATCCTCGTCGGGATCGCGATCACCGTGATGATCGGTGGCGCCGGAGCCGCCGCCTCCAACGCGTTCGCGCTGCTCGTCAAGAGCGAGGACGTCATGGCGCCGGTGACCAACATGCTGCTGATGCCGATCCTGCTGCTGTCGGGCATCTTCCTGCCGATGAGCTTCGGTGCCGGGTGGCTCGAGGCGCTGGCCGACGTCATCCCGACCAAGCACATCGTCGACGCGGTGCGAGCATCGTTCTTCGGTGACCTGGGAATGACCGACATCGGCTGGGGCCTGGGGTGGACCGTCGCCCTGTTCGGTCTCGCGGTCTGGTGGGGCATCTCCACCTTCCGCAAGGAGAACGCTTAGCAAACACCGGGGCCGTTCTCAGTAGCGACTCAGCGAGGGGTGGCAAGGTAGGAGTGTGAACAGCCCTGCCACCCCTCGTGATGGGTCCAGCGACAGCACCGGCGACAAGCCGCACGTGCTGGTCGTCGACGACGACAAGGCCGTGCGTGAGTCGCTGCGCCGGTCGTTGGAGTTCAACGGCTACGTGGTCGCCCTGGCCGGCGACGGCGCCGAGGCTCTTGCCGGCATCGCCAACCACGACCCCGACGTGGTCGTGATGGACGTGATGATGCCCCGCCTCGACGGCATCGAGGCCACCAAGGCGCTCCGAGCCGCCGGCAACGACGTACCGATCCTGGTGCTGACCGCGCGCGACGCCGTCGGTGACCGGGTCGACGGACTGGACGCAGGAGCCGACGACTACCTCACCAAGCCGTTCGCGCTCGAGGAGCTCCTGGCCCGGCTGCGCGCGCTGCTGCGTCGGGCGGCCCCGGTCGGGGAGGACGACGAGGAGACGCTGCACTTCGCCGACCTGTCCATGAACACCACCACCCGCGAGGTGACCCGGGGCGAGCGCGCCATCGAGCTCACCCGCACCGAGTTCACGCTCCTGGAGATGTTCCTGCGCCGGCCCCGCCGCGTACTCGATCGGTCGTTCATTCTCGAAGAGGTCTGGGGCTACGACTTCCCGACGACCGCCAACTCGCTCGAGGTCTACGTCGGCTACCTGCGCCGCAAGACCGAGGCCGAAGGTGAGACCCGGCTGATCCACACCGTACGCGGCATCGGCTACGTCCTGAAGGAGCCGTGAGCATGCTCCTCGGCGTGACCGGATCCCACGACACTAAATAGAAGCCGGCCACAGCACCGGTGCCGCTCCGATTCAGGAGGTGGGGGCCCCCCCCGGGCCGCCCCCCCCCCCACCCCCCGTGGAAACGGTCCGGGGAAGGGGCCAACCAACAAACCCCCCGCGCCAACATAACACA
>NZ_JBHVGB010000067.1:0-27558 GCF_042801335.1 Nocardioides sp. NPDC057577
GGCCGTCCATCTCGCGGGCCAGTCGCCAGAAGGCCTTCGATCCCTGAAGGTGATGTTCCGTGACCTGGAACGGACGGCGGAACGGATCTCGTACGAGAACGATCGACTCGTCGACTTCCAGCGACATGGAGCCGGCCTACCCCAGGCCCGATGACAGGAGTGCCGATGGGCAGGTACAGCGCCGGATCGGCCTGTATGACGACCCGGATGATCAGTCACTGGATGACCTGCGGGGAGCAGGTCGGATAAAACAACGAACTCCGCCTGTCCTGTTTGACCAGGTCAGGCGGAGTTTTCTTGCTCCCCCGGTTGGACTCGAACCAACAACCCTCCGCTGTCTGATCGGATTGTTGGACCTGACCTGCCCACCCTCACCCCTCACGGGTGTGGCGGCATGTGCTCTCGTGCTGACATGTGTCCTGACCTGCACAAACTTCCGACCGGCTTGCCGAGTGATCGACTCTCACGATCGCCAGCCGTGCCTCACGACGTTGCCACTGTACGCCCGCCCTTGCGGACTCGTGCCGTCAAACCGTGACCAATTGTGTGACCAGAGTGCATCCCGCTGCTGTCCGAGCAGGTCATCACTACTGCCCGGACTACATCACGTCTCACCAGTGGCAGGCGGCTGACGGCATAGCCCACCTACAGCGGGACAGGAGCTCCTCGCCGCCTCGCCTCCACGAACGCCGCGGGTCCCGGTAGTAGCCGAAGTTGAGACTGCCACCTCAGCTCGTCGCCGAGATGCACGTAGAGCACGTCGGCGATGGTCCAGCCGGCACGGAGGTTGAGACTCCCACCTCGGCTCGTCGCCGAGGTGCACGCGCGGGGGTTGACTGCATCCCGAGCATCCCTGGAGGTTGAGACTCCCACCTCGGCTCGTCACCGAGGTGCATCACCAGGTCATCCTCGTACGTGACGGCGTCGAGGTGTTGAGACTCCCACCTCGGCTCGTAGCCGAGATGCACACTACGCCGCCGCGAAGCAGACTGGGTTCACCGTGTTGAGACTCCCACCTCGACTCGTCACCGAGGTGCACCGACCCCACACCCGGGCGATGCCGCCGGTCTCGATGTTGAGACTCCCACCTCGGCTCATCGCCAAGGTGCACGGCCCGGTGGGTCATCAGCTCGAGGGCGACCTTGCGGTTGAGACTCCCACCTCGGCTCGTCGCCGAGGTGCACCACCTCGCGCTTGTCGGCTCGGCCGTTGCCGGTGATGTTGAGACTCCCACCTCGGCTAGCCGCCAAGGTGCGCGAACTCGTTGCTATGGAACGGGCGGTAGTGCGCCATGTTGGGATTCCCACCTTCGGCTCGTCGTCGAGGAGCACCGCCGGGACCAGCGATACCACAACGATCTCGAACAAGTTGAATCTCCCACCTCGGCCTGTCGCCGAGGTGCACGCGTCGGCGGCGGACGCCGGGTCGTTGTGGACCGAAATGAGACTCCCACCTCGACTCAAGGCCGATGTGCACCATGGGCCTTGGCGTGCTGGGCCAAGCGTTCGCGGTAGCTGAGACTCCCCTCGGTGTCATGGCCGAGGTGCACGGCCTGCGCCAAGGCCCGCGGGTGCACGAGATGGCGTTGAGACTCCCGCCTCGGGACGTGTCCGAGGCGCACATGGCCTCGAGCTGCCACCGAAACCGACGCGATGACGTCGGGACTCCCACCTCGGGTCCGTGGCCGACCAACACGCCATCGACCGTCGGCACGGCGTACTCGCCTCGATGTTGAGACTCCCACGTCGACTCGTCCCCGAGATGCACTACTTCACGCCGACGCCCAGGCCTTCGGGCTCGATGTTGAGACTCCCACCTCGGCTCGACGCAGAGGTGCACCCAAGCAGCCCGTCCTCCAGGAGCGGTGGGACTGGTTGAGACTCCCACCTCGGCTCGACACCGAGGTGCACCTCGTCGGCGGCCTCCTCGAACTCGGTCCAGGTCTTGTTGAGACTCCCACCTCGGCTCCACGCCGAGGTGCACCACTGAACACCTTCGGACTCAAGGGCCGCGACATGTTGAGATTCCCACCTAGGCTCGACGCCGAGGCGCACCAGCGCGCTCACGGCCGCGGCGTCGTCGGCGGCGACTGGTTGAGACTCCCACCTTGACTCGTCACCGAACTGCACCGTCGGCGCCGTAGATCTCGGCCTTGGGGGCGTAGTTGAGACTCCCACCTCGGCTCGTGGCCGAGGTGCACGACTCGGGATCGCCGCCACGGAACACGCAGTTGCGATTGAGACTCCCACCCCGGCTCGTGGCCGAGGTGCACCATGCGGAGGTCCTTCCAGCCATGTTCCGTGGTGGAGCTGAGACTCCCACCTCGACTCGTCGCCGAGGTGCACGGCGATTGACCTAGCCATCGGTCACGATCAGAGCACGGTCTCGAGTGACACCCCGGCCGGCACGTCACCTTCGGCCGGCGGCGTGATGGCGTAGTCGGCGGATGTTGTCGGGACCTCGGCGTCGGTCACCTTCGTGATCTTCACCGTGTCGAACAGCTTCTTCGCCGGCGCGTTACCGAGCGCACTTGAGTGGCTGAAGACGAAGAGGTTCCGCACCGCAACATCGGGGCGCGCCGCGCTGCGGGTAACCTCGAACATGTTGGCGATGGTGGACCAGAGAAGCTCCAAGTCCTCTTTGGTGACCTGGTTGTCTCGGGTCGGCTGGTAGTGGATGCGGCAGACGTACAGCCCGTAGGGAACGACGGTCTTGTTTCCCATCTGGGAGGCGTTGTCTTTGTCCTCTTCCTTGGTCGAGGCGGTTCTGGTGATGGCCAAGTCGATTGGCAGCACCGGATGTACCGAGCGGCCAAGGCCAACAGTTACCGGACCGGTGACCTTGCCGGCCGACGCTTTCCCGGTACTCATTACAGCGCCGAACATCCGTACGTCGAAGTATTTGTCCACCATGTAGGGACCGGCCTTGGCGACCGATGCAGGATCTGCCTTGTCCTTCTCCGCTCTCGTCTCCAGTCCCAGGTCGTCGTAGGCCGCCTCCAGCTGCTCGTTGAGAGAGACACCGCGTCGGATGAAGATCTGGTTGCGGTCGGACGGAATCATGCCCTCCTTCACCTGGTACTCCACGACATCGCGGATCTTCCGCTTGATGCTGGCGTCGGAGACGAGCCCGTGGCCGGTATCGAGGTCGGTGCGCGGCTTGCCGGCGTTGTCGGGGTCACCATTGGGATTGGAGTCGGTCGCCTCGAACAGCAACAGCGCGTCGTGCTTCACGGTGGGGTCAGTGCGGGATGCCATGTCAGTTCTCCTCGGGGGTCTGGTTCGGCTCGGTTGGTTCGGGACGCTGGAATCGCGCTTGGCGCTGCTGGTAGTAGCCGGCGATCCAGAGTGCTTGGTCCTCTGTGGAGAGGCGCCCAGGCGCGGCGCCGCAGCGGGCGTGCAGATCGTCGATGCGTTTGCTGGTTGCGATCTCGGCTCCCTTGGCGCCCTTGCGGCGCAAGACTCGAAGGTGCTGCACCTCCAGTGCGGACAGTGCATGCTCGACGCTCGCGGGATGGGAGGATGCCCGCTCGAAGTAGCGGTCCCTGATCGAGGCGTTGACCTCGCCCAGCGCGGCGTACTGCAGGGACTCACGGACAGCGAAAAGGCGTCCGGAAAGATAGGCCGGCTCGGTCCGGCTCTCATCCAGGTACTGCGACAACGGCTTCTCCTTGAGATAGGTGCGGTTCAGGGTCAGGCGAATCAGCCCGAAGCGGGCTCGCCACCGGTGGCGAACGACTCCGACGACACGCGCGTCTGAGTGGTTCTGGTAGTGGACCTCTGCCCGCGCTCGCCGCAGCGCGCTCGGCAGCAGGTTCGGAGGCAAGGAAGAACCGGTGAGCGCGCAGCGGATCAGCGCCTCGCGCGAGCCTTCGGGAAGGTCTGTGGAGAAACCGTCGGACGGCACGTAGCCGCCGCAGCTTCGAGCCATCTCCGAGAGGGACGAGTGCGGCTTCTCAATGTCAGGTGCCGCGCTGTTGTCGAACCAGCTCAAGACGTTGGCGTGGACGTCGAGGAGTGGCAGATCGATCCACTGCCGCACCACCAGACGGGCGACGTTGCCCGAGAACGTAAGCGCGTAGAAACGATCATCCTGGTCCAGACCCCCTACCGGAGCTCTGCCCTTGTCGAGGGCGGTCAGGAAGTCGGCAACCTGCTCAGGATTCGGTTGCTCCAGCGTGTTGAAGTCGAAGTGATCGTCCGTGGTCCACCAGATGGTCGCCCGGTCCTCGCTGCGACCGCCCCATCGGTGCTTACGGTCACCTGCGAGGGCGTTGAACGCCGAGACCGCACCCGCGGCACACTCTGAACAAATCGGCGCCGATTTCAGGCCCTTACCACTCGCACCCCGAGAAGCAGCCGAGAAGTTAACGCTGATCAGTGCGACGTTCGAGGTGGTGGTGGCCGGAATCATCGATCCGATCAGAAACTGGGGCAACGTTTCGACCGTGGGCTTGAGGTCACCGCATGCGAGGCATACCTGGGTGCGGCCACTTGACTTCAACTCTGTCGCCCGCGTGCTCCAGAACTGGCGAGCCGACGCCTTTCCGTGCATCTGCATCGAGCTTCCAACGCTGATGGCGATCAGGTCCGTTTCCAAACGCTTTGCACTGAACGCATCAAGTGCACCCACGGCATCGTCCAGCCCAGGTGATCCGTTCTCGCGCCACCGCAGAAAGATTCGTGCGTCGTCGTCATCGGCAGCTTCGGCGTACTCCCTCAACAAGTTGTCGAACGCCTGCCGCTTGGCTGCGGCCTTCTTGTCCTCGGCGGCCTGCTTCGCCGGATCGGACTCGATCTTCGACCTGCCAAGCACATAGGGAGCGTTGTCGCACGCGAGCAACGGCATGACCTTCGAGGTGCGGGCGATGTTGGGAACCGTCGCCGTCGGCGCAATAGCTCGACGCTTGCCGCCAGATGTCTCCTCGGCGTGATGGCGAGGGAATATCTGACACCCAGCGGCGTCATCATCGATGTGGAACACGAACCCAAGGGGCTTTCGTGCGTAGCCGGTCGGCACTTGGTCCCCAGAGTCTGCGTACTCGGTCAGCGCTCGTAGCAGCATCGCGTTGTCACCGAGCCTTCTCGTTGTGCTCGGCCATCAACCCGGTGCGCGGCACCTCCAGGACACCGTTGACCACCTTGGCCGCGAACCAGTCGTACGTCTCAGCGGCAGTGCGATCGTCGTAGCTGATCGAGTGGAGCATGATGCCGAGATCCTCAGTCCAGTCGACCGGCCCCTGGTCGGTCGACTCACTCACGTCGGCGTGGAACTCCCGCATGCCGAGGAAGGGCGTGCGGAAGGACTGACCGCGCTTCACACGTCGGAGGAACTGGTCCCGCCATTTCGCGGGGTCCTGTTCTCGCGCGTGCGGATGCACCCACACGTTGGCGTGGATCCGGTAATGGACATCGCGCAGCATGGTGGTCATTCGCTGCTGCACGGTGTCGTCGACGTCGAGGTATCCCTGTGACAGGTGATCGCGGGTGATGGCGGATCCACTCTCGTTGCGGCGGAACGTCGTCCAGGCCACTGGGGCGAGTACCTCGATGCGCTCGATGACCCACCGCATTTGGGGCTTCCAGAAGATCGATGAGAGCAGCCCGACCGCCGCAGGTGGGGTCATCACTGGGTAGCTCACCCGCTCGCTGTTCATCTCAGGACGGGTGAAGCATGCCCACTCGCCGCTCGTCTCTACGCTGATGGGCGGATATCTGAGGTTGGCAGGGGCGGCGAGCCCTGCCCAGGCGTGGTGTGCGTTCAAGTTTCGTTCTCCTCTAGGTGGCTTCGGTGATTGCTCTGGGTCCTGGGGCGCTCGGGTCACCAGATCGTTGCTTCCCCTGGGCTGTCGAGGACCAGGCCGCATTCGGGGTCGTAGTCGCCCAGCCATAGGACCGGGCCGGCGTCGAGGGACTCAAACATCTCGCCATGCTTCGCGCGCCACCAGTGAGGCGCTGTCGCGGTCACCGTGTTCAACAGCCGGCGCTCGGTCCGGTTCAAGATTCGACCTGGCACGCGAAGTTCATCGATAAGGTTCGCGACTCGTTCCGCAACTTCAGCGGCGGCGCCGTCAGTGACCACCACCGACATGCTGTGGTCTCCGATAAGTTGAAACCTTCGCGCAGTGTCGTCGAATGCCAGCTTCTCGCGCAGGGAGTTGATCTCGGTCGAAAGAGTCGACACCGTCTGGTCATGGTGGAGGGCATAGAGCCGCCGGTAGTAGCGCTCCATCGAGGCGGGATCACCGAAGACGGCCAGACCAGTACCCCTGCCTCTCACAAACATTGACTCGGTGACTTGGGTTGCGTTTGCGTACTCACCCTGGGGGATGCGGGCGCCTTCAGGCTGAAAGACGATCACCCGCCCAGCACTGCCGAGGCGGCCTTCGCGGTTACAGCGACCAGCGCTCTGCACAACAGAGTCGGCAGGTGCGAGTGCCCGATAGACGACAGGAAAGTCGATATCCACGCCGGCCTCGATCAACTGCGTCGAAACCAGGATCACCGACGCCCCTGATCTGAGCAGACTCTTCGCCGTAGCGAGCGTGGCGGCCCGATGGCTGCTGTACATCCGCGTGGAGAGGTGCAACACTCGCGCACCGTGGTCGGCACGGGACTTGATCAGCCCGTGAAGTTGCTGGGCGTCCGCAGTTGTGTTGACGATGACCAGCACTTGGGCGGCCTCTGCGACCTCCTCGGCGATCTCTGACCACGGCTGTTGCCGCTCACGAACGTCGTAGCTGACTCGTTGGGTGACAGCTGGCACGTAGTCCGTCGGCATCACATCCACCATTGGGACCTCGCGCCACTCCTCGAAGGCCCAAAAGGCTGGCTGCGTCGCCGAGGCCAGCAGGAAGGTCACGCCAAAGTGCTCACTCAGCTCTCGCATCATTCGCAAGATCGCTGGAATGAGAGCGAGCGGCAGTGATTGCACCTCATCGATGACGACTACCGAGTTCACGAGCCGGTGCAGCTTTCGAGTCGCCGAAGGCCGGTTGGCGAAGAGAGACTCCAACAACTGGACGGTCGTCGTGACAATGAACTCAGCATCCCAATTGGTCGCGGCCAGACGCCGCCAGCCACTGTCCGCAACCTCGTCATCGACGATGTTGGAGTGATGCTCGAGTACGACATCATCGCCGAGATCGCTAAGGATCTCCCGGTAGACATCAGCGTTCTGGGTTGTGATCGAGGTGAAGGGGACAACCACCACCACCCGCCGCTTACCATGCTCGGCCGCGTGGGTCAGGGCGAAGGCTGCCGCCGACATCGTCTTGCCGCATCCCGTCGGAGCCGGAAGCCGATAGATGCCACCCGTCCCGGGGGGATCGGCCGCACCGACCCGGCACGCGGCATCGAAGTACTCCCAGCGCACTCGTCCGAGCTCGCTGTCCGCAGACCCTGCGAACCGCGTTCGGTAGCTCTGGACAAACGTGTCGCGCAAGATCGTCATGCCCAGGGTCTTCGACTGCCAGGGCGTCGCCGCCCCATCGAAATGGGCCGCGGTGTCAAGAAAGTCAGCGTCGACAAGCGCCGAGTGGCACATCCTGGTGAAGAGCTCCGCCTCCCCAGCCCCCACTACCCAGTGCGGCAAGGACGACCCCTTGGCGAGATGGCGCAGGTCAGTGCCCGTCTCGGCTTCAACCTTCGCGGTCAGCTCATCCAGATGGCTTCGGTTTCGATCCATGAACCTGAGGATCGGATCGACCTTCTTCGGGTCAAGGCGATTCGGAACCCCATGGTGATGACCGAAGTTGGCCAGCGCCATCACCTGCGCGGCACCGACCTGCCCCGCATCGAGAAGCAGCGCGGCGAGTGCGGCGCCCTCGACCTTGTGCGGCGTCCCAAGGCTGCCCCCACCGTCTAAGGCGCGCTGCATGAGCGCGCCCTGGACATCCTCCGCCAGCTTCCCCGCATCGTGAGTCAGACCGAGGAGGCGGCAAAGATTCGAAGCACCGAAGCCTGCGCCAAAGCCAGCAGCCAGGTCTCCAACTCCCTGGGCATGATCACGCCAGAGATGCCAACGGGACGCATCCGAGTGGGACGGCGTGTGCGCGAAGAGAGTTGTATGGGTCGAGAGCGGCCTTTTCGGGACAGCATCTAGTCCAGAATCCACGGAATCGGACACTAGCCTCGGCCACCGACAGTTTTAGTCGACTCCTGATTAGCCTCAGTTTGGGTCCCCAATAGTGGGTGCTCACTGATGCCGTGACTCCGCGTGGACGTCAATCTCGTGTCCTGATTCCCGGCAAGAAGGGCACCGACGAGCCGGGTGCGTCCTGACGTCGACAGAGCAGGGGATCTCCACAAGGCCGGAGCAACCGTCGGCGTAGACGGATGACGTCAGGGGAATCGGCGACGTGTCGTCGCACAACAAAGCATCCAGTCACGCTCGGACGCTGGCCCGCATACGACGCGCTGAGTAGCGGCTCGACGACCACTCGGGGTTGCTTAGTCCGCGGCCGGGGGGCTGCTCCCCCGGAGGTTGAGGCGAAGTCAACAAGCTGTCCCGCGGTCCCACAGCTCCTCAAACTCACGACAGAATCGATCGAACCACGGCGAGTCCGTCGGCGTCAGCACAAAGATCGGCGCCGCCTCTCCAGAGGGTTTCGTCTGGTACATCTGCACCATCAGGCGGCCATTGGGCTGAGCGGTGTCGATCAGGTTGAGGCCCACCCTCGGAAGCAACGATGTGACTCTCACCTCGACCTGACTCCCTGCTGCACCAGGTAGTGCCTTGGCCATGGCGATGGACTGACGGATCATCGCGGCTAGATCATCGACAGCCGGTTCAAACCGTCGACTGGCCGCAACCATATGCAGAAGACCCAGATTGGCCGGGTCGGGAAGCAGGATGCGCACGCTACCTCCGTGGTCCAGGATCCTGACTAGGTCGGACTGCATGGTCGGCAATGTACGTCCCATCGTGAGTCCCGCGAACGCATAGGAGTGAGTCGCCTGAGAGCGTGCCTCGTAGTACGCAGCAGGGAAGTCTGCTTCGAACACCGCCGTCTGGTTCCTATGCCACGAGGCCACAAGCTTGCGGATCTCCTCCCGTCCACGGATCTGCGACACGGCGAGAAGGGCCAATAGGCCAAGCACGACCGAACTCAGGACCTGGACGTTGGCGATGCCAATCGCGCCCAAGACGGTGAAAGCTACCGAAGCAGCGACTAGCGCCCAGAGGTCGATCGTCTCTCCGCTTCGGATGTCATTCCAACACCAGCGAAGCAACCGCCCAACAGGGTTCCTGCCAGTGGTCATCGACCTTCCTCAACTCTCGCTTGCAACTCATCCAACAGACGGCTCCGCAGGTCCTCACCTACGGCCAACCGAGGTCTCCTCCCGGACACCAGCGGTGTGCGTGAGAAGACCTGCACGCGCTCGATACGTGCCTTCGATGTCAGCAGCAGAGTTGAGGCGTACCTGTCGAGAGGAATGATCGTCTCGTGGGCGATTCCCGCAGGCACCATGTGCAACTCACCGCGGCCGAAGGTGCGCACCGCCGCCGACTGTAGGGATGTGGTGCCGACTGCGGTGAGGACGTCGGGATCCCTCAAGTAGTCGATCTCCGCCGCATGTACTTCCTCGCCCTCGGTGTCGCCTACAACGTGAAAGATGCGTTCACCGTATGTACCAGAGAGAACTGTCGAACACAGGTCCCACACGTGCGTGTGAACATTCGCTTCGGCGCCGCCAAGTTTGCGATGCATCGCAGGCCATATGTGCAGGCGAAGATTGCCCAACGGGTGGGCACCCAACGTGAACACAACGAACCCGTTCGGGTGCCAAGCAGCGGGCGCGTGGCGAGCCCGTTGAACAATCGATGAGACGCCAGTTCTCACCATCTCCCGAAGCTCAATCTGAGCAGCAACGAGGAAGTCGGCAGTCGACTCGATCACTCACTCCTCCGACGCATGCGTGTTGCAGACCCCTTCCAGACGTGCCCGACCTGCGCTGGCGGGGTTGCCCCGGGGGATCATGATGCCCTCTTCGCCCGCGTGTCGTCGGCACTTTGGTGGCTACTGCCCCAGTAGGAAGCCACGGTACAGATCGCCGCTTGGATGGTGTGCGCATCTGCCAGAACGCGTCGCAGCCGACGAGGTCCGGCTCCAGTACGCGAGCAAACGCCGAAGGCCGTCGGTGGTCATCGTTACCGTGAGCAGCATGTTGAGTTCAGGCAGCACTCGATTCAGCGCCGACGCACCAGACACGACGACAACAACTGCGCGGAGCACAGCCTTGGCGACCTCGAGCCTCTCGGGGCCCGCGAGTGTTGTTGGCATCCCGCGGCTCGTGCGCCTTCATCCATGCCTTTCTGGGTAACTCGACCACGAGGCGCGGTGCGGACGCCTTCGGATTGAGGTCCCGGGACCCCCTACGTCGATCACGGACGTAGCGATCACAGCGTTCGTCGCCGTTCGCAAAGCGCGGTGCGCGCGGTCTGCGTCAACTCGTTGGGCAACCGATCCTGGTCGCGCACCAAGGGGTGCATCGCTGTCGATCTGATATCGGTCGCGGTAGGCGGCGATGGTGACGACGGCGTGGAACCAGCGATCGCGGGCAGTTGGTTCGGTGGGTGGAGCGCCCATCCGTCGTAGCCATGCCGGGTCAGCCTGGACCGCCTGTTCGGCAAGTGCTCGACCTCTCGTCTCGATCAAGGCCGCACGTTCGCTGAGCGCAGTGTCGTACTCGTCTGGCAGAGGGGCGCTCACGACGGCGATAAGGCCGGCGATGAAGTTCCCGCTCGTCGATGTTGGTCGACTGGATGCGAGGCGGAGTCGGTGGTGGAGCACAGCCGCTATGTCCTCGAGATCGGGTCGCCGCGCGACCCGGCACACCGCTGCTGGCCCGGGCGTCTAGGTCGCCCTAGGCCCCGGAGCGCTGATAGCGGTCCCTGCCCAGATGCTCGACCGGGACACCACCACGCCAGAGCCCTAAGAACACAATCCACGCGACAGACCCCTTGGCCGCCGTCCATCACCAGGCCCGTCTGACATGACTAGACGCAGGTCGGCGCGGGGAGCTGCCCGACCTTGCCGTGGCCATGCGTCAACCAATGGACTTACTGCTCGAACTGGCAGAACGACTCAACTTGAGAACGACGGCTAGTTCATCGGCCACCATTTCGACCAGCCACACTGATAGCCGCCCAGAAAATGGCGAGAAGCAGAGCGAATAGGCCGAAATGTGCACCGATGAGCATGCCTATCTCGGGTGCGGATGGCCGCAGGGTCGGCGGAGAATTCGGGTGCGCGTTCTGATCAAGGAAACCCAGTAGAAGTTCTGCAGCGATTATGACAAAAGTTGCCACAGCCGCAATTACGGCTGCCTTCTTGAGCCTGTGCCACATACTAGTACCTGTCCACGATTCTTGAGGAGCCTCCAGCATAGATCTTCACCCAGATTCTGTGCCACCTCCACTTGTTGCAGAACCAGCCTAGAGGACCGGTTGCGCAACCACGAGTCTGCATCCAGAAGTAAAGATTCGTGACACCGTCGGAATCCTTCCACGATTCAGAGATTGCCCGTCTGTCTGAATAGGTAGGTCCCTGATCGTTCTGCACCTGATAGATGTTGTATCCCCAAGCGTCCGTCGTACCAGAGATATTGTAATTTCGGGGAGACCGACCCCTGGTCCAACACCATCGGAATGCAACGTACAACTTATAGAAGGTGACGCCAGCAGCCCATGGCTGGGTGAAACTTCTTTTCTTGCAGCCTGCAGCGTAGTAGACGGCTCTGCCATCAAGGTCGTGGCTGTTGATCGGATCCGTCGGATATGAGTATCTATTCGGTCCGCCACCGAGAACGGAGTCTATGGACTGAAACTGTCCGGTTCCGGTCGCGTACAGTCGGGCACCCATTAGTACAACTCCACCAACGGTGTCCTGGCCGCCAGCGCGCTGGTGTGCACCTAGGTAGCCGTACCGCGAAGTTTTGGCTTCTTCGTTTGCCTGGTTGCCATATTCGTCTACCTCGGCGTAGGCCAACATACCCGAGTCGGCTGCACCGTCGATACTTGCCACGAAGTCGTTATGGAGGTTAGCGATCGTCCAGGAGGTTATTCCAGCTGATACCGACGCAACCATTCCGATCCCTTCAACGCTTACGTTGCGCTGTGAGGTCCAGGTTTGGCCAGCATCTGTTGTGCTCGAGATGTATGACGGACTGTCGCCTGAGCCAGCGTATTCGTAGCGCGACCTTTGCGATTCTGATCCATCCGTTGTTGACTTGATGGTCATGATTCGACCTGTGGGATCGAGCGTGTATTCGCGCCCCTCCGTGCGTGTGACGGTCGTGCCGTCAGCGGCAGTGATCTGAAGTTGCTGGACCATCGACTTGACCATGTCATTAGCGCGATAGCCAATCTGAAGCGGTCCTGCTCCAGGGCCGCTGCTGGTGTCGATCGCGGGCACAGTCAGTGCCCGGCCAAGGGGATCGTAGGTGTAGCCGTCATTGGTGGTGCGGCTGGCCGAGTCGTACGTAGTGGACTTCGAGTGTGTGGCCATCGCGACCTGACATGCACCTGCTCCGTTGCCTGTGGTCGGGTCGTCTGCCGCCGGACCGTAGGTCGTCAAACTAGTGCGCTCGGAGGCCTGGCTGAACTCGTATGCACGAGTGGCGCATGCACCGTCGCGGGTGTCCGATACCTTCGTCAGCCGCCCTAGGGAATCGTAGCCGAAGTCCTGGCCAGAAGCGGGTGAAGCATAGCTGAGCACACGCCCGTCGACGTCGGTCGTTGCACTGAACCCAAGGATCTCCGTTGCGGCACCGCCCACGACCGCCGTATAGTTGAGTCCCGTTCGGACACCGGTCTCGGTGTATTCATGTGTCGCGGACATGCCATTGGGATAACCCACCTCAATGACCTGCCCCCTCGCGTCACGCGTGAGCGAAAGGATGTCGTTGGTATCGGTCGGCAGGTCGAGATCAACGCTGGTCAACACGTCTCGGTGCTCGCCGGTCGGCTGATCATAGGTGTATTTATAGAGGCTTCGACCATCGTTGAAGGTAGCGACATCTCCGCTGCTTGTGTAGGTTGCGATCGCTTCCAGACCAGAGGCATCTGTCGAGGTCCACTGGCGCCCCCACGTGTCGAAGGTTGTCGAAACCGCGCTCGAGCCGTTATTCGACGTCACCGGCATTCCGGTCGCCGCGTCGTAGGTAACCGTTGTGTCGATGATCTCGTTGGTCGCACCAGTCCCTGCGACCTGAACTCGCATGCTGATCGGACGACCCAGTTTGTCATAGCCGGTGGTTGTGGTGCGGGTGACTGCTGCCGAGATTTCCACGATGGTTGTCGGCTGGAGGTCTGCGTTGTACTCGGCGTGGTGCTTGACTGGCATGGGCTGGCCGGCCGGTTGGCCGGCGGGGCCAGTCTTGCAGGCCAGGCCTTCCCACCCGGCGCGATTCGCGTTCCCAGCGATGTCGCACTCAGGGTCCGCGTTGTTCTTTGAGTAGTAGGAGAACACGGTCGCGTGGGCGTCTGACCCTGCGCCGGAGGCGGTGGTGGCGCCGCCGGGTTGGCGGGTCTCGATCTGACGGCCAGCTTCGTCGTACCGATCGATTGATGTCTCCCGCCAAGTGCCATCGGCGAACTTTACCAGGGTCTTGGTCGGCGTACCTGTCGCCCAGCCGTTGCCGTCACCGTTGACCAGCGGGGCGTATTCGGTGCGGCTAACCTGCTCGTCAAAGACCTCGGTCATGTCGGCACTAGTCGCGTAGTGGTGGGTCTGGACGACCATGTCGAAAGAGATTTTTCCATCTGGATAGGCGGGCTTGGAGCCGCCACCGAGGGTGGGTTCTTCGTCATCGTAATCGTGCAGGGTCGCGGAGCGATAGGTGCCTGTCGTGCCGTCATTCAGTGCCGCGGTCTGGACGGGGCTGTACTCGGCCTCGACGCGCGTCCCCGCCGTGTTGAACTCGGTGATTTCCGAGGCATTGAAGGCAGCTGCCCGCTGTTCTTCCGTAACCGTGCTGGCGGCGAGGGCCGAGTGCCGGCCGGCACCGTCGAGGATGCGGATGGTGTTGCCGTGTTCGTCGTGCCACCTGGTGTCGACCAGCCACACCGGATCGCCGTCGATGTTGGCGTGGACAGCGGTGTTGGTGGTGGTGCCGGGGGCGTCGGAATACCAGAGCTGGGCGTGCTCGATCTCGGCGGCGGTCGGGTTCTTTCGGTCGGCGGGGACCTTGGTTGGGTCGAAGACTGCGAACACCTTGATCGGGGTGACGTCCTGGCCCCAGCGGGCGATTGTTTCAGCGGTCATGTCCGGGAGACCGGCGTGGCCCGGCGCGAGGTCGTAGGCGATGGACCAGGTGGCGGTGCCGCCGCTGGTGGTGTTCTCGTCCTGTGCACGAGTCACTGTCGTGAGCCGGCCGGTGGAGTCGTACTGAAGTTCCCACGCCTTCTGGCCCGGCGGGGTCACCTTCGCCAGCAGCGTCCGCGATGCCACCGTGGTCTCGTCGTAGTCGTAGGTCGAGCACAGCGACGGAAGGGTACCGGCGGCGTCGGGGTCGATGCCGCAGACCTTGGTGAGCAGACCGTTGTTGTAGGTGTATGCCGCCAACGTCGTCAGCGACCCCCCGGCGGTGCCACGCTCGACCTTGACCAGGCGCTTCGAGCCGCCGGTCCCAGTGTAGGAAAGTTCGAGCCAGCGGCATCCTGCCGTCTGCTCGGCGGGGGTGCAGGTAGCAGCTACACCAGGGGTGGTCTGACCGATCCAGGTCGGATACTCCCCGCCGGCAAACGTCGATGTCCCGCCTGGCCCCGGAGTGGTGGTCTTCTTCAGCAGCCATTCCTCCGGCTTGGTACCAGGAGTTACCGGGTCTTCCTCGGTGGCCTCGCTCGCATCGACTGCATCGGACCGCTTCCACTCCCACACGGTCGAGGAGGTCTGGACAGCGCCTGCGGGACGTGACACGGTCAGAGTCGCCCTGGTGGCGGCATCGTTATCCGCCGACGGGTCCAGAGTAATGAAGGAGCCGTCGTTGCCGCCCGCGGGAATGAACCGGACCGGGTTGGACGGGCTGGTCACATCCGCGGTCGCGTCTTCGGGAGTGTAGGTCTGTGAACCGCCACCAGCAGTGACCAAGACGATGGTGCGGTCCTTTGACCGGTTGTCGATGACGGCAGCTCCGGTGTCGCCGTCAGCGACCAGCGTGGTGGTCCAGCCAGGCCCGAACGGACCAGTCTCTGAGGCTGCGGTCGCGGCATCGTAGGAAGAGAAAGTACGTCCCACACCCGCGGTTGTGTCGACGGCGTCGGTTTCGTTGATCGCTGCCTCGCCGGAGAACAATGCCACGGATGCAGGGCCCGCCTGGGTGGTGGGAAAGTTCCCACCAAAGGCGGAGGGCACCAAGTGCACCCGTCGCGCTGGAGTGCACACCGGTGTCGTAGAAGTGCCGTAGGTGAGGCAGCCGCGGATCTCGACCGCGGACGGCGCCTGGATCAAGTCATCGGCGGTGGCAGTGGTGACATCCTTCTCCGCGGAGGCGTCCCAGAATAGCTGTCCTGTGGTCGATTCCGTGGCCGAGCTCGACACCGTGCCCGTCCAGGCCCCGGAGCCCTTCTTTACCGTTGTTGCGGTGTTCCATGTCGTCGATCCGGGGTAGCGCCATGAGAGGGCCCCAGTGACTATGTCGGTGCCCGCGGGAGGGCCCGTGACAGTCACCGGGAAGGCGCCAGTGGAGCGGGCATCTTGGTTCGGCGACACGTAGCCTGCCCCACCGATCCCGAACTTGAGCTCCTTCGTCACGGACAAGTTCCCGGCCTTGTCGGTCGCGGTCACCTTCAACGAGTGCGCACCGTTGCCAGGCAGCCACGAAACCGACGCACCTCCGTACGAGTTCGCCGGAATGATCGTCGCCGCTCCGCCATCTCGAATCACCGAGTACGACTTGGTGTCGTCACTACCTTGGAGCTCGAACCGGATATCGGTAGTGGGCTTGGTGGCGAGCCACGTCGTGTGCTCGAATTCGTCGGCAATGATCTCGAAGGACGGTTTGGTGGTGTCGACCTTGAACGATGTCGCCGCGGATGTTGCAGACCACAGGCGGCCGTCGTAGGCACTGGCCTTGACCGTGTAGGAGTGGCCGTCTACGAGCTTGCCTGATGGCACACTGGTCGAGACCGAGGACCCTGATGTGGACCCGGGAGCTGCCTGGGTCCACGACCACACCGAGGTGGTGCCTTCATAGACCTCGAACTTCGCGCGAACCATGCCGCCATCGGGATCGGAGACCTTCGCCGCCAATGTCGGCGTCAGGCTATTCGACAACCCGCTCGTCAGCGGGTCCACCGTCGGGGCAGCCGGCGTAGAGGGCTTTTGGTTGTAGGTGATGTTGATGTGCGGGCGCAGGTCAGAATCGACGGTGTAGTTCCCCGACCGATACTTCCGCCATGTGTATGTCGAGGTTTCTGGGGCGCCCACCACCCGCAGACCGAATCGGTCAAGGGTCCCGCCGACCCAGCCCCTCACGACCGAAGTCACATCCCAGCTCGCCCAGCCCGCAGGGCATGAAGCGTCATGACCGTACGCGGTGGAGAAATCCACATACGTAGATGAGACGGCGGGTTGGTTTGCCCACGTCAGCGTATCCGCATCCCACGCCGAGCTGATCCGTGCAACCCGGCTGGCACCACCCGTACATGACCCCGAGGTCCAGTTCCGCATTAGCAACTTCGCCGAAGTGACGTCTTTGCCGTTCCACGCAGTCGAGTCGAAGACAAGGAACGAGCGGGCCTTATGCTCCCCGTCAAAGCCCGACCTCAGGTCGGCAGCAGTCTTCTGCGAGGACTGGTAATCCGGGTATTGCAACCACGTGTCGCCCGTCCATACGGTCAACGACGGGTCTACCGTCAAAGGCAGACGAAGATCGGGATCGGTAAGAATCGCCTCCGGCACCGTGAGCTCGATCACCGACTTCTTCGCCGAGTTCTTCCAAGACTTCTTCGGCTTTCCAGACCTCTCGGTCGGCTCGTCCTTGGTGACCTTCACCTCGGCGATGCCAGTCTTGCCGTCGACAGGCTCGCCACTCGCCCCGTAGATCCGCTTCGGGGCCTTCTTGCCGTGGGTTGCCAATGCCAAACCAGCGGGGTCGAGCTCGTCGGGGCCGGTAGTCCCCGCATCCCACAACGTCGGAGCCGGGGCACCAAGTAGCTTCTTGCCCTTCTCATCTTCGATCCGGATCCCACCGGCTTTCGTCGAGACCACCTTCACCGGCGCGATCTTCGAGTCGCGCTCAGCACCGACATCCGTGACGGTCAGACCGAGCGACAACCCAGCCGAGGCGTCCGCAGCGCTCGGCGCAACACCCGAGTTGTTCGTCGAGGCGTCGCCCGTGCGCGCGTCCTTGGCCTGAGCGGTCTCGAGGAGCGAGGAGCCCTCGTTGATGACCCACCAATGCTCGAACCCGGTGACGAACGCCTGCACGACCAGGTCCGTGCTCGGCAGCACATCCTTGTAGATTGCGACATCGCCCTCGACGACGGGCGAGGCGAACTCGACCGGGTTGCCCTCCGTGTCCTCGAGACCGAACTGCATCTCGTGCCCCTGCTCGGTCAACGTCGCGAACCAGTCACCACCGCCACCCGCGAACCGCATCGTCGCCGACGCATGTGCGGGTCGCCACGCCCCACCCTTAGCCTCGACCAGCGTGGTGTCGACCCGGTTCCAGGACGCCGAACCGTCGGCATCGGCCGGACCGTCCTGAACCTGCTCGGGCTCCGTCGCCACCTCCGCAGACCAGGTCCCATCCGGGTTACTGAACACCCGAGTCACCTCGCTGCGCTGCGACCTATCCTCCACGGGGACACCCGCCACCCGCGCTGTCACACTCGCCGACACACTGTCAGGACGAACCGGACGCTCATCCAAATCACCCGCAGGAAGATCGTCGGGTTCAGCGGCGAGGACCGCTGGCGCTGCAGCAGCCGGCAGCGACAGACCTGCGACCGTCAAGGCCACACCAAGGACGCCAATCAGGGCCCGCAGGACGAACCTGACCACGGACTGGACAGACAAAACCGCAGGAAGAACCATGGGGAACGACTCCACTTTCAACGAACCAACAGAAGACACGTCGGCCAGGGAGTCGCGAACTACCCAGGATCGAGCAAGCAGGAACGTAATGCACCCAGGGGTATTGCAATGGCCAGAATGGGTGATCCTTACCAAGTTGTTGCCTTGGTGGTACCAGTCGTCGGTCATGAACCAGTCGTTATGCCGGTGTTCGCGCGGGCCATGGCTCTCCGAGACGCCCAACCTCCGACTCATCAAGGGACGCCAGCCCCCGACCCACACCGTAGAGCTCTACCGAGTCGCCGGCACGACCTCCACCCTCCTCGCGCACGCAGCCGCGGACCTGTCCGAGCCGCACGTGTCGATAGCACAGGCCCGTGCAGCGCTGCACTGCGCCATCATGGTCGACGACTCGTCTCTGCGGGCGCTACCACATCATCAACACGCCTCGAACTGCCGGCTGGGGCGATGAACGCCGAGGCTGCCCCTGGTACTGCTGACTCTCGCTTGAGCAAAGATGGAACTTGCCTTCGAGGCGATCGGCGCACACGCGACAACCCAGACAGACGACGCTGGACCGCACGCGTCCGTCCACTGTCCGGTTACCGTCCGGTCGAGAGTCAGTCCGGACAGTAACCAGCCGTCGACGTCAATCACGTTTCCCCAGCTCAATCACCAAATTTCGCCAGCAGCAACTGCTCAAGCGATGGTCGAAAAGTCAGTAGGGATCATCTCCCTGGCACAAATGAGGCTGTACGGCCCGTGGCCGAGCGTATCGGTGTCGTTGCGACGGATCGCGCTGATCGCATCGCTTGACTGGCGCGTTCGGAGTCGGTCCGCTGCGCGGCCGATTCGAGTTTCGTACCGATGGGATCGTCAGTGTCTAGACGATAACGGTCGCGGTAGGCAGCGACTGTCACCACAGAGTCCATCCAACGCGCTCGTAACACTGAGTCGGTTGGCATGGTTCCCAGGAGGCGAATCCAGGGATCTCCTGATCGTATCGATTTCTCGGCGAGGCGACGCGCTCTGGCCTCGATCAAACCGGCGCGGTCTGCGAGGGCTCTGCTCTGGCCAATGGGTTTGCGTACGCCCGGCGAGATCTCGAAGTCGAGGTCGACGTCCTCGCGACGCACCGCGAGCGCTTCACCGGGGCGGCAGGCGGTCGCGGCGATCAGGATGACCAGGTCTTGGTAGACGGAGCTAGGGCGCGGCCCGGGGCGCTTGGCGGTCATCCACGCGTCGATCGCGGCAAGCACGTCCTGGAGGTCTGAAACGGTGACCGCCCGGTCCTTGGATCTCTTGCGTGGGGTCTGGCGCTGGTAGCTGGGCAGGTTCAGCACCGGGTCGGCCTGCATGACGCCCTGGATGATCAGCCACTTGATGAAAGCGTGAAGGACTTTGCGTACGTCTGTGTACCGGCTCGCCGAAACGTCGCGACGGAAGTAGCGGTCCAGGCGCCCTGAGGTGAGCTCGCGCACCGTAAGGTCGCCGAGGTAAGGCGTGATCCAGTTCTTCGCCGTCGAGCGGTAGATCTTGATGCTGCGTGGGTTGGCCCGGCCGATACCGGCCCGTGCGTCGACCATCCGGTTCGCGAAGTAGATCTCGACGGCATCGGCGACCGATGTGGTTGTCTCCACGGTGCCGTCGGAGAGGTCGTTGAGCCGCTCGTCGATCTCGTCGAGCACTGCCTGGCGTGCCTCGGTCTCGGTCCGTCCACTGATCCGAGCCTTGCCCGAGGTGCCGGCGTGATCGCGGTAGCCGGCCTCGGCCTTCCACAACCCTCGTGTGACCTGCCAGGTCCGGACCTTGCCGATCTCTCCTGGCTCGAGTCGTTTACGCGCCATGGTCGACACCCCTGTCACGTGCGCTTGCGGTGCCTGTGGACGATCGGCGGGAGGTCCTTGGGTGTTCCCTTGCCGCGTTGGGAGACGTCGACTCCGTCGGGTGGTGCCCCGTCGGGTGCCTCGACGTGCTCCTCGATCCAGGCCAGCAGGTCGCTGGCTCGGTAGCGGACGCAGCCGCCGACCTGGACCGCGCGGGGTCCGTAGCCGCGGCGTCGCGAACGCCAGGTGCGCAGCGTCGCGACAGGGACGCCGAGCAGCGAAGCCGCCTCGTCGGAGGTGAGCAATCGGAACTGGGTGAGACCTGCGGGGAGCAGGTCGGAGGTTGAGGTCGCCATGAAGGAGAGGTGCGCCAGCTCCCCCGCGCTCCACTCAAAAGTGTGACTACGGCTCTGAACCGGATAAAACAACGAACTCCGCCTGTCCTGTTTGACCAGGTCAGACGGAGTTTTCTTGCTCCCCCGGTTGGACTCGAACCAACAACCCTCCGGTTAACAGCCGAATGCTCTGCCAATTGAGCTACAGGGGAATTGCACCTTGCGGCGCGGGTGAAACCTTAGCAACCCGGCGGCGGCGATCGGAAATCGGCAGGCCGTCACTCGGCGACGAGGTTGCGGAGGCCGCGGCGGTGCTGTTCGAGGGCGGCGAGCTGGGCGAAAAGACGGTTGTAGGCCTCGGGGTCGGCGGCAGCGTCGGAGCGCTGCAGACGGCTCTTCACCTCGGCGATGCGGCGCTGGTCGAGGAGCTCGAGGAGGCGTACGACGTACTGCAGGACGTACGCCGAATCCGGCTCCTTCGCGGACGGGATCGGCTCCACGGCGAGCTCGGCGAGGATGCGGCTCACGAGCGGGTCCGTGGCGGCGGCACCGAGCTTCTGGGCCCAGCCGGCGTTGCCGGTGCCTGCGCCAGGACCACCGAGGCCGGCGATGATCTCCCACAGGGCTCGGTAGAGGGGGTGGGTGAATGCCTCGGGGGTGATCTCGCCGGTAGTGCGCCCCAGCGCGACAGGGTGCTGCACGAAGAGCTTCAGGGTCTCGCGCTCGACCGTGAAGCGCGGCTCGCGCGGGTGCGGCATGGGCGGGCGCTGCGGCGCGGCAGGCGCCTCCGCAGGGGCAGCCTCCCGCCGCGTCGGAGCAGCCGAGGGCGCGGGGCGGCCGGCGGCGCGGCGTACCTCGCGGGCGGCTTCGTCGGGATCGACGCCGAGGAAGCGGGCCAGGTCGCGGGTGAAGCCCATCTTCTTGGACTCGTCCCGGACGGAGGCGACCAAGGGCGCCGCCTCGCGCAGCGCGTCGATACGGCCGTCGGCACGGTCCAGGTCGTACTTCGAGGCGACGTTGCGCAGCACGAACTCGTAGAGCGGGACGCGGTTGGCGAGAAGATCGCGGACCGCCTCGTCGCCCTTCTTGATCCGGAGGTCGTTGGGGTCGAGGCCGTCGGGCTCGACGGCGACGTAGGTCTGGGAGGTGAAGTTGCCGTCGCCCTTGAACGCCTTCAGCGCCGCGGCCTGGCCGGCGGCGTCGCCGTCGAAGGTGAACACGACCGCGCCGCGCAGCTGCTGGTCATCGGAGATGAACCGGCGCAGCACCTTCGCGTGGTCGTCGCCGAACGCGGTGCCGCAGGTCGCCACGGCGGTGGTGATCCCGGCGAGGTGGCAGGCCATCACATCGGTGTAGCCCTCCACGATCACCGCCTCGCGGGTGCGGGCCATCTCCTTGCGGGCCAGGTCGATCCCGTAGAGGACGTGCGACTTCTTGTAGATCGGCGTCTCGGAGGTGTTGAGGTATTTCGCCTCGATGCGGTCGTCGTCGAAGAGCCGGCGCGCACCGAAGCCGATGACGTCCCCACCCGACTCCCGGATCGGCCACATCAGCCGGCCGCGGAACCGGTCGTAGTGCGAGCGCCCGTGCGCTACCAGCCCCGCGGTCACGACCTCCTCGTCCGAGAAGCCGCGCGCCCGAAGGTGGCGATAGAGGTCCTCTCCCCCGCGCGGCGAGAACCCGACCCCGAAGTGCAGCGCCGCGTCGCGGTCGAAGCCCTTGTCGGCGAGGAACTGCCGCGCGACCACGGCGTCGGGGGTCAGCAGCTGCTCGGCATAGAACTCGGCGGCGACCTTGTGGGCCTCGACCAGCTTGCCGCGCCCGGGACCACGACGGACCGGTGCGTCGTCGCCCTCCTCGCGCTGGACCTGCACACCGACCTTGTCGCCGAGCCGCTCGACCGCCTCGAAGAAGCTCAGTCCCTCGAGCTTCATCACGAAGTCGATGACGTCGCCGCCCTCTTGGCAACCGAAGCACTTGAAGAAGCCCCGCGACGGGTTCACGTTGAAGGAGGGCGACTTCTCGTCGTGGAACGGGCACAGGCCCTTGTAGGTCCCCGGGCCCGCGCGGCGCAGCGTGACGTACTGGGAGACGATGTCGTCCAGGCGTGCCTTCTCACGCACCTCTTGGATGCTCGTCTCCTTGATGCGGCCCGCCACACCGCCAGATCCTACGGTGCGGCGGATCGGGCTGAGATGCTTGACCCGATGTCTACCTATACAAAGCCGCGGCGCACTGCCCGCCGGGCTTCCTTCTGGCTCGGCCTCGCCATGGTCGTTGCCGGGGTAGGGATTCTCGGGTACCTGGCCTGGACGGTCTACGGCACCACATTTCTGAGCAAACAGCACCAGCAGGACGCGGCCTCGAAGCTCGAGGCCGCCTGGGGCTCGGGGCACACCGAGGTGAGCACCGAGTTCGGGTCCGCAGAGGCCATCATCGAGATCCCCCGCCTCGGCGCGGACTATCGGATCCCGATCTTCGCCGGCACCTCCGACAAGGTCCTGGGCGCCGGCCTCGGCCACTTCTCCGGCACCGCGGGTCCCGGCGAGGTCGGCAACTTCGCGCTCGCCGGGCACCGGATCACCCACGGCGAACCGCTGCGCGACCTCCCCGAGCTCCGCGAAGGCGATGAGATCCGCGTCCTGACCAGGGAGAAGACGTACGTCTATGCCCTCACCAGCAATGGCGGGGACCTGATCGTGCCGTTCACCTCGGTGTGGGTCACCGACCCGCTTCCCGACAACCCCGAGCGTGGTGGCGTGGAGCCCGAGCAGGTCGAGGGCCAGGCACTGATCACCCTCACCACCTGCTCGGAGCTCTTCCACACCGACAACCGGATGATCGCCTTCGGAAAGCTGGTCTCCGAGGAGCCGACCCCCTAGAGCAGGAGCGTACGCCGCGGCCCGAGGTCCGCGCGGCGGTCGGCCCACATCCGCTGGTCGTCCCGCACCCGCGCGACCTCGGCCGGGTCGATGGTGGCGACGACCATGCCCGGGGTGGCGTCGTCGAGCCGCTCGATCGGCCGGCCGAGCGGGTCGTAGACCGCGGAGCCGCCGATGAAGTCGAGCGGTCCGCCGACGAGACCGGCGAAGGCGACGTACATCGAGTTGTCCAGCGCCCGGGCGGCATAGTGCAGGTCACGCCGGTGGCCGCCGCCCGGGAAGTAGGCACCGGTGTTGAGATAGAGGATCGCGCCGTCGGCGGCCGCCGCGGCGGCGTGCTCGGGGAAGTTGGCGTCGTAGCAGACCGACAGCGCCACCCGGACGCCGTCGATCTCGAGCGTCATGCCGTGCTCACCCGGCTCGAAGCGACCGACCTCCGGCGGGAACAGGTGCTGTTTGTCGTACGCCGCGACCGGCTCCTCCCCCGGCGCGATGACCAGGCTGGTGATCCCCCGCCGTCCGGCGTAGGCGAGGGGCGAGTTGAGCACGAGCACCGCGCCGGTCTCGGCCACCGCGGCCCGCACCGGCGCCAGCCAAGCGGTGTCGTCGAGCGAGGGCAGCGGACCGCCGTCGAAGGCGTCGAGGTCCCACGAGGTCGTGAAGGTCTCGGGCAACGCGACCAGGCGCGCGCCCTTCGCGGCCGCCTCGCGGACCCGGTCCGCGGCCGTCGCCACGTTGGCGGTCACGTCGCCGGGCACCGCCGTCTCCTGGACTACTGCTATCTGAAGCACACCTGTGGCCCTCCGTTGTCGGGGTAGTCCGAAATGGCCACCTCAGTAGTCGCGAGACATCACGTTCGCGAGCGGCTCGCCGGCGGCGAACCGCTCGAGTTGCTCGCGTACGACCCGGTAGGCGCGGGGCCACATCGCGCTCGACGCCCCGCCGACATGCGGGGTGATGAGCAGGTTGGGCGAGCTCCACAGCGGGCTCTCCGCCGGGAGCGGCTCCGTCTCGGCGACGTCGATCGCCGCATGGATCCGCTTCGTGGCGAGCTCGGCGACCAGGTCGTCGGTGACGACGACGCCACCGCGGGCGACGTTGACCAGCAGCGCGCCGTCCTTCATCCGTCCCAAGAGCTTCCGGTCGACCAGGCCGCGGGTCTCGTCGGTGAGCGGCGTGGCCAGCACGATCACGTCGGCCTCGGGCACGAGCGTGTCGAGCTCGTCGAAGCCGTGCACACCCTCCCGCGCGGTCCGTGCGACCCCGACCACCTCGGTCTCGAAGGGAAGCAGCCGCGCCTCGATGGCCCGGCCGATCGCTCCGTACCCGACGATCAGGACCCTCTTGTCGGCCAGCGACGGGAACCAGCCGGGCCGCCAGGTGTGCTCGTCCTGATGGCGTACGTGCCCGGGGATGCCCCGCAGCGACGACAGGACCAGCGTGACGGCGAGCTCGGCGGTCGAGGTGTCGTGGATGCCGCGGCCGTTGCAGAGGGTCACCCCCGCGGGGATGTGGCCGCGGGCGGCGTCGACCCCAGCGGTGAGCAGCTGCACCACCTGGAGCGAGGTCATCTGGCTGACGACGTCGAAGATGCGCGAGCCGAGCATGTAGGGCGGCAGGTAGAAGGCCACCTCACCCACCGAGTCCGGCACCTTCACCGCGCCGTCGGTGAAGCGGGTGTGGTCGAAGAGCTCGAAGCGGAGACCTGCGGGCACCTCGCCCAGCTCGGACGGGTCGAAGGGCAGCCAGACGAGGGGATCGCTCACGGGCCAGATCATAGGCGCCGGCAGAGCCGTTCGTGCCAGGCCAGCGCGGTGAGGTCGGTCAGCGAGGCGACCTGGTCGATCACGACACGGAGCCGGGCGGAGTCGTCGGCCGCGGCGTGCCAGTCGTCGGCGAACTGCCGGTCGAGATCGTCCGGCCCGGTGGAGACGAGGTGCTCGAGAAGCTCGCCGAGCAGGCTGCGCTGGCGATCCATCTTCACCGCCCGCTCGTCGGTTCGCATCACGTAGTGCGCCGCGATCCCCTTCAGCAGCGCGATCTCCAGGCGGGTCTGCTCCGGCACCACCAGCTCGGCGCCGTAGCGGACGTAGGGACCGCCGCCGGCGGCGTACGTCGCCTCCCGCACCGCCCCGCAGAACCTGCCGATGACGTCGGAGGTCAGGTTCTTGAGCATGGCCCGGGACCGACGAGAGGCGTCGTACGCAGCGCCCTCGGGGACCCAGCAGCCGGCGGCGCTCAGGTCGGCGATGGTCGAGACCGCGAGAGCGCGGTCGAAGCCCGGGACGTACCAGTCGGACACGGTCGCGGCGACGCCGTCGAGGTCGAGGCGGGCGAGGTCGATCTTGCCGGCGACGATGCCGTCCTCGACGTCATGGACGGAGTAGGCGACATCGTCGGAGAGGTCCATGATCTGCGCCTCGACGCACTGCCGCTGACCGGCGTCCGCGGCGCGCAGCCAGGTGAAGACGGGCAGGTCGTCCTCATAGACCCCGAACTTCGCGCCCTTCCGCTCGCCGAAGCCCCACGGATACTTCGTGCAGGCATCCAGCGTCGCCCGGGTCAGGTTGAGCCCGACCGAGCGCCCGTCGGCGTCGAATGTCTTCGCCTCGAGCCGGGTCAGGATCCGCAGCGTCTGGGCGTTGCCCTCGAACCCGCCGATGCCCTTCGCCTGCTCGGCGAGCACGTTCTCACCGTTGTGCCCGAACGGTGGGTGCCCGAGGTCGTGCGCGAGGGCCGCGGTCTCGGCGATGTCGGGCTGTGGCGAGTCCGGCCCGTTCAGGGCACGGGACAGGTCCCGCGCGACCTGGGCGACCTCGAGCGAGTGGGTCAGCCGGTTGCGTACGAAGTCATCGGCCTGCGGCCCCACGACCTGGGTCTTGGCCGCCAGCCGTCGGGTCGAGGCGGCATGCACCACGCGGGCCCGGTCGCGCTCGAACTGCGTACGCTCCGGCGCGGCCACGCGCTTGGGCGGCTCGGCGACGATTCGCTCGCGGTCGGCGGCCCCATATAGCTCCACAGTCCGAGAGGCTATCGCTGCCCGAACTCAGGGCAGAAGCCCGGCGTAGTCCGCCGGGTCGAAACCGGAATCGTCGAGCACGTCGCTGAGCGAGATGCCTTCTAGCTCGGCCAGGACGGCCTTGGCGACGCGGCGGTCGAGGTCGGTCAGCACTCCCTGGATGCTGGCCCCGACCGGGCAGGCGGGATTGGGCCCGTGGATGCCGAGGACCGGGTCATCTCCCTGCAGCACCTGCCACACCTGGGCGAGGTTGACCGCCCCGGGCTCCGCGTCCAGCTCCCATCCCCCGTGAGCACCCGGACGCGATCGGACCAGACCCGCCGTGCGGAGCGGCCCGAGGACCTTGCGTACGTGGACGGGGTTGACGTCGGTGCTGCCCGCCAGCTCGTCGGAGCTGACCGGGGTCGTGCGGCCCACAGCAGCGCTCGCGGCGAGGTAGGTCAGGACATGCACGGCCACCGCGAAACGGGTGTTCGTCGGTGTGGCCATGCCCCTATCTTGCCTTATTGCCATCGCTATGACTACATTTATGTAACCGTCATCGCTGTGACTACAGATAGGAACTCTCCATGAGCATCGCCATCACCGGCGCCTCCGGCCAGCTCGGTCGCCTCGTCGCCGACCAGCTCCTCACCACCGTCGACCCCGCCGAGGTCGTGCTCCTCACCCGCGACCCGGCCAAGCTCTCCGACTACGCCGAGCGTGGCGCCGACGTCCGAGCCGCCGACTTCGGCAAGCCCGAGGAGCTCGTCGACGCCTTCTCCGGCGTCGAGCGCGTGCTGCTCATCTCGACCGACGTCGTCGGAGCCCGGGTCGAGGGCCATCGCGCCGCCATCGACGCCGCGGTCAAGGCGGGCGTACGCCACATCGCCTACACCTCGGTGCCCGAGCCGACCGCCGACAACCCCGCCGGCGTCGTCCCCGACCATTCCGCGACCGAGGACGCGCTGCGCGAGAGCGGCCTGGCCTGGACCATGCTGCGCAACAACCTCTACGCCGACATGCAGGTCGACGCCGTGGCCCAGGCCGCCGCGACCGGGCAGCTCGTCACCAACATCGGCGACGGCGGCGCGGCCTACGTCACCCGCGCCGACTGCGCGGCCGTCGCCGCCGGGGTCCTGACGAGCGAGGGACATGAGGGCAAGGCGTACGACGTGACCGGCTCGCACGCCTACACCGCGGCCGATCTGGCCGAGCTCGCCACGCAGAGGTCCGGCAAGCCGGTCGAGGTTGTCCAGGTCGACGACGAGGCCTACACCGCCGGCCTGGCCTCCGCCGGGCTCCCGGACTTCATCGCCCCGCTGCTGACCTCGTTCGGCACCGCGACCCGCCTCGGCAAGCTCGCCACCGTCACCGACGTCGTCGAGCAGGTCGGTGGCCGCAAGCCCACCCCGCTGAGCGCCCTGGTCTGAACGCTCAGCCCCGCCGAGTCGGCGCGTTCTGACGAAGAATCACGCCGAGTCGGCTCGTTAGA